>CATKDV010000061.1:0-7262 GCA_949746985.1 uncultured Eubacteriales bacterium
AACTTCCTGCTGATGCACGCCATGGGTCCCAACGTGGCCGGCGTCATCGGCTCCGCCATCGCCGCGGGCTTCCTCATCAAGGTGTTTGGCGGCTGAGGATAGTTACAAAATGTAACTATTTTGTAACTATTTGTTACCGAGAAAAAGGCCGACTTTGGCCAAAAATGCGCCCCGGGATATTGTGATCCCGGGGCGCATTTTTTAGCGTGTTTTTTAGCGTGCTTTTTGGCGTGTTCAAAATTTTATGCAGGGGAGAGAGGCCTCCACACGAAGGCCTCCGGCGGGGATATTTTCCGCGTGGATGACGCCGCCGTGGGCCTTGATGATGCTCTGGCAGATGGATAGGCCCAGACCGGAGACTTTCCGGCCCTTGTCCGAGGTGTAGAGGGGCTCGAAGATCTGACCCAGCAGCTCCGGGGGGACCCCCACGCCGTTGTCCTGGAAGGAGAGCCGCAGCCGGTCCCCCTCCTGGCGGCACTGGACCACCAGCTCCAGTTTGGGGGCCTGGGCGTGGTTGATGCTGTTGGAGATGAGGTTGCCGAACAGCCGGCGCATATGCTCCCAGTTGCAGATGAGTTGAGCCTTGGGGGAGTAACACTGGACCAGAAAGGAGACTCCCGCGTCCCGTAATTCCTCTCCGTACTCCTCCCGGAGGCGGCGGCACAGCTCTCCCGCCGTTATGAGGCGCATGGGGGCGGAATCCCGAAGACCCACGTCCAGGTAGTCGTCAAACTCGTCCACCACCGCCTTGAGCCGCAGGGCCTTCTCGTGAATGAGGTCCACGTACTGTTCCCGCCGTTCGTCGGTGAGTTCCGCTGAACGCAGCCGCTCGGAGTAGCCCAGCACGGAGGTGAGGGGGGTCTTGATGTCGTGGGAGATGGAGGCGATGAGCCGCCGCTCGGCCTGCTCCCGCTGCTCGGCTACCGCCGTCAGGTCCGCGAAGGTGTTCTGGAGCCGTCCGATCTCGTCGGAGCGCACGGTCCGCTCGGGAGCCTTGCCCGATCCATAATACTCCCGCATCATTTTCCGCAGGCGGATGACAGGGGCGACGATGAGAAAGAAAAACAGGAGCGCCGCCACGGTGAAGACCACCAAATTGAGGAAGAACAGCCCGATAAAGGCGGAGTGGGAAAGGGCCTCCCAAAGGGCGGGGTCGGGGGAAACGCCATAGGCCTTGACAATGTATGCAGCCATGGCCCGGATAAAAAAGACCGACAGGGCCAGCCAGCTGACCAGCCCCAGCAGGACCACCGCCGCAATGAATTTGACGCTCAAACGGCTGGAGAGCCAGCCGACGCCGGGAAAATTACCTTTAGCTGCCATGACTGTCCTCCTCCGCAAGGCCGCTTTGGGTGACAAAGCGGTAGCCCTGGCCCCAGACCGTTTTGATGTACTGCCACTGCGGGTCTATTTTCAGCCGCAGATTCTTGATGTTGATGGCTACGGTGCTGATGTCCCCGTATTCGCTCTTCCAAACGTCCCGGTAGATCCGCTCCCGGGACAGGGTCTGGCCCGCGTGGGACATGAGGTAGTGGAGCAGCTCCAGCTCCCGGGTGGACAGGGGGATGACCTCCCCGGAGCGGGTGGCGGTCATATTCTCCGCATCCAGGGTGATCTCCCCGATGCGGATGGGGCCGCGGATATTGGCGGCGGAAGGGACGGCGCGGGACTGGCGGCGGAGGTGGGCCTGGATCCGGGCGGAGAGCACCTCCAACTCAAAAGGCTTGGTCAGGTAGTCGTCAGCCCCCAGCCCGAGGCCGGCGATGATATCCCGGGAGGAATCCTTGGCGCTGAGGAAAAGGATGGGGCAGTCCACCCGGTCCCGGATCCGGCGGCAGACCTCCAGCCCGTCCATGCCCTTCATCATAATGTCCAGCAGGATAAGGTCAAAGTCCTCGCCCTCCAGCCGGGTCACCGCCTCCTCCCCGGAGGCGGCGGTGACGACGGTAAGTCCCTGGTCGGACAGCACGTCGGAGACCAGGAGACGGATGGAGGAATCGTCGTCCACGATAAGGATCTTGCCGTCCATGTTCCCCACCTTCTTTCTATGAGAGAGTATATCACATTTGCGACGAAAAATCTATGAAAAAGTATGAAGAGAGCTTGTTTTGATTATGAAGAATTATGAGAAAGGGGCTGAAACTGTTGACTTCCGGCGGGGGAGGCTCTAAGATGAGGGCGTCCTCCCACCGGAGGACACCACTTTTGTTTTTCCCGGAAGGTGATCGAAGTGCTGGAAAAAATCGCCCATGCTCTCACACGAAAACCCAAGCTGGTGGCTGCCATCGCCGTGGCGCTGCTCATTCCCAGTATTCTGGGGGCCGTCGCCACCCGCATCAACTATGACATCCTCTCGTATCTTCCGGAGGAGCTGGATTCCGTGCAGGGGGAGGCCCTGTTGGAGGACCCCTTTCAAATGGCGGCCACCACCATGCTTATTGTGGAGGATATGCCGCCGGAATACTCCAACCGCCTGCTGGAGGAGGTCGGGGAGGTGCCGGGGGTCAGCAACGTCCTGTGGCTGTCCAATATCATCGGGATCCAGTTCCCGACGGAAATGCTTCCCGATGATCTGCGGGATATTTTCTTTTCCGGGGACGCGACCATGATGATCGTCCAGTACGACAGCCCCGGCGCCTCCGAGGCCACCATGAACGCCATCGACGCCGTCCGGGGCATCTGCAATAAAAACTGTTTTCTGGCCGGTTTTTCGGTGTTCATCCGGGATACCAAGGACCTGATCTCCAAGGAGATGCCCCTTTACGTTCTATTGGCCGGGATATTGTCCATCATTGCCATGTGCGTGACCATGGAATCCTCTCTGCTGCCGGTGGCGTTGATGCTCAGCATCGGCCTTGCCATCCTCTATAACTTCGGGACCAACATTCTGTTGGGAGAGATCTCCTTTATTACCCAGGCTATCGCCGCTGTCCTTCAGCTTGGCGTGACCATGGATTACTCCATCTTCCTCTATGACCGCTACCGGGAGGAAGCCCCTCGTTACGAGGACAGGCGGGACGCTATGGCGGTGTCCATCGTAGCCGCCTTCAAGTCCCTGTCGGGAAGTTCCATGACCACGATCGCCGGGTTCCTGGCGCTGTGTTTCATGCGTCTCACGCTGGGGCGGGACATCGGCCTTGTGATGGCCAAGGGTGTGGTGCTGGGCATTGCCACGGTGGTGCTGGTGCTCCCCGCGATCCTTCTTCTGATGGATAATGTCATCCAGAAGCACCACCACCGCTGCCTGAAGCTGAACACCACAGGGCTTAATGCCTTTGTGGTGCGTCACAGCAAGGGTTTTGTGATTTTGTTCCTGATCCTCTTTCTCCCGGCGGTGTACGCCAACAACCACACCCAGATGTATTACAAACTGGACGAGGCGGTGCCCCAGGATATGCCCTCCATCGTCTCCAACAATAAGCTGAAAGATGAGTTCAACATGGCCTCCACCCACTTTATTGTTATGAGCGACGGTCTGGACCACGCCTCCATGAAGGAACTGACCGAGGCTATCGACGCTCTGCCCGGTATTACAAGCTCGGTGGCCTATGACAAGCTGCTGCCTGACGGCATCCCGGATTTCTTCATTCCGGAGGACCTGAAAAAGATCTGTAAGCAGGACGGCTACCAGATGATGATGGTCAACTCCAGCTATGTCACCGCGTCCGATCAGGTGGGAGAGCAGTTGGAGGAGCTGAACGCCCTTTTGAAGCAGTATGACCCCAACGCCTACATCACCGGGGAGGCCGCCATGACAAACGACCTTATCCAGGTGGCAAACGAGGATTTCCGGGTCACCAGCTACCTGTCCATCATCGCCATCTTTATCCTGGTGGCCATCGCCTTCAAGTCCATCTCCATCCCCATTCTGCTGGTGGCCACCATTGAGCTTGCCATCTTCATCAACCAGGGGATCCCCTATTTCACCGGGACAGAGGTGGCCTTCATCACGCCTACGGTCATCAGCTGTATCCAATTGGGGGCCACGGTGGATTACGCCATATTGATGACCACCCGGTTTCAGGAGGAGCTGCAGAAGGGTTTGGACAGGAAGGAGGCCATCCAGAAGGCCGCCGGGGCCGCTGACGTATCCATTCTTACAAGCGCGCTGGTGTTCTTCTGCTCCACCCTGGGGGTCGCACTGATCTCCACCATGGACCTTATCAGCGGGATCTGCCTGATGCTCTCCCGGGGCGCGGTCATTTCGGCCCTGGTGTGTATGCTGATCCTGCCCTCGGTGCTGGTGAGCTTTGAACCCCTTATCGCCAAGACCACCCTGCACTGGAGGACCCCCAAGCCGCCGAAAGGTTCCAAAATTCCCGCTTTGCAAGCTGCACAAGGAAAGGAGTCCGATCCGCAATGAAATCCATCCGTAAACGTACTTTGGCTTTGACTTTGGCTGCTGCCATGACCGCCGGGGCCATCGGGCCTGCCGCATCTGCCGTGACCATCCCCGCCTCCTGCGATGAGACCTACTATGCCACCCTGGACTACTATGGGCAGATGAAGGAGGGCAGCGTGGTCAAGAGCTACCGGCTCAACGGGGCCACCTCGGTCGCTGACTACGGGACCTATGACGAGGTGATAAACCTCTCTGACGACAGTATCCCCACCGTGAACGGGGATACCGTCATCTTTGAACTGGGGGAGGAGGCCCCGGAAAAATTCTACTTTGAGGGAAAGACCGCCAAGCCCTTTGAGGAGCTGCCCTGGGATATCGCCGTCTCCTACCGGCTCAACGGGGCCTCCGTCCCGGCCGAGGACCTGGCGGGGAGGACGGGGCTGGTGGAGATCGCCCTGGATGTGACCCGGAATCCCCGGGCTTCGGAGTACAGCAAAAGCAACCTGGTGCTGACCGCCGCCGCGGCTTTCAACGACGACGACATCACCTCTCTGGAGGCCCCCGGGGCGGAGGTCCAGATGGTGGGCAACCTGCGGACGGTCCTCTTTATGGTCCTGCCCGGGGAGGAGCAGCATTTCGTCATCCGGGTGGGAAGCGAGGACTTCTCCTTCTCGGGGCTTATCCTTCTGGCGGTCCCTGCCACCCTCCAGCAGCTGGAGCAGGTGGCGGAGCTCCGGGAGGCCAAGGAGAAGGGGGAGGATTCCCTGGACTCCATTGGAGACAGCATGGACACCATTCTCAACACCCTGGAGGGGATGTCCGGAAACCTAAACACTGCCGCGGCCGGGCTGGACCGGCTGGACAGCGCCCGGGGCACGGTGTCGGGCGGGAAAAATGACGTCTATGCCAAAGCCGACGTGGCGCTGGGTGATCTGAAGGCCCTGGCCGGCACGCTGGGGAGTCTGGACCGGTATGCGGACACGGCCTCCCAGGCCATCGCCGACCTGAACCAGACGCTGAATGGGCTCAACGGAACGGTGCAGGAGCTGGGACCCGAGCTGGAGAATACCCGGAAAACCGTCGAGGCCATCCAGAGGGATACAAAGGCCCTGGGCGGGCTGCTGGGGGATGTGGAGGGCTATAACAAGAGAGCCACCGATATCGCCGCCAGCCTGGCCAGTGAGTTGGGGGACCTGGAGGAGAACATGGACGGGCTGGAGTTTTCCCTCCGGCGGCTGGAGAGCGCGTTGCGGGATCCGGGGGATCTGCCCCAGATGGATAAGCTTGAGGTCAGCGGTATGAGCAGTAAGGAGGATGTGGAGAAAAATGTTGCGGCGGTGACAGATCTCCACAACCAGTTTGAGGCCAACAAAGCGACGCTCCAGCAGTTTGACCCCAATGTGGCCTTTGACCGGGACGGCATTGTGCTGATGGCTTTCCTGCAGGGGTATCAGTCCCAGGTGCAGGAGCAGGTGGTGGCCCAGATGTATCAGGCGTATGTGCAGCAGTGCGGGGCGGCGGGGGTGGCGCCGGACCCGGTGGAGACCTTTGTGACAGCCAACCAGGCCGCCATCGCCGCCCAGGTCCAGGCCTATATGGGGGCAAACTTTGCCGCAGATCACGCCGCTTTCCTTGCCAGTGAGGAGGGCCAGGCCGCTGCCCAGCAGGGGCAGGCTGCCGCGCAGCTTTGGGCTCTCATCAGCGATCCTGACAAGAAGGCGGAGCTGATGGGGCAGGTGGAGACCCTGGAGCTGGTCAACAGCCAGGTGCGGCCCGTGGTCAACGGCAAGATCGGGGAGATCGACCGCTATATCCGGAACATCACCCGGCCCACCGCCAATGTGGTGGATGAGCTGGCCGACATGGTGGAGGACGTGGGGGATACCGGCATGACTGACGATCTGGCCGCCCTGGCCAGGCTGTGCCGGGACCTTCTCAAAACCATGAAGGAGCATGAGGGGGAGGGGGCGGACCTTCTGGAGCACGCGGATGAGCTGGGGGATCTGGCCAGCCGGGTCACAGTCACCGCCGACGGATTGCTGGAAAGGGTGGATGAGCTGAACGGGATCCTCAATACCTATGAGCCGGAGCTCCAAGCTGCCCTCACCGATGTGCAGACCCTTTCGGGTTCGGCCCAGTCCACGCTCCATGACCTTGCCGCGTCCCTTTCGGCCATGGAGGAGCTGCTGCGCTCTGCGGGACCTCAGCTGGATGCGGGGACCCGGGAGACCCTGGCCGGAGTTTCGGCTTCCCTTCGCAGGGCCACGGTGGGGCTGGACGAGGTGGACGCCATCCGGGACGCCAAAAATACCATCCGGGATCTGATCGACGAGGAGTGGGACACCCACTCCGGTCAGGTGGACGGGCTTTTGAACATTGACGCCGGGGCGGACCCGGTCTCTGTGACCGATCCCCGGAATCCCACCCCCGGCAGCGTGCAGTATGTGATGCGGACCCAGGAGATCAAGGCGGAGGATGTGGAGGAGGAGACTGCCCCCCGGCAGGAGGCGCCTGCCGCCACCTTTTGGGGCCGGGTGGCCGCCATGTTCCGGGGGATATGGGAGGATATCAAAAAGATCCTGCACCTGGGATAAGGCTGAAAAAGGAAAGGCCCGGCATCCTGATGGATGCCGGGCCTTTCCCCGTGCATGAGCACGATCAAAGAGAGGAGGATATCTTGTACGCTTAGTTATACTTGCTGCGGACGATCTGCATGAACTCCTTGACCTTGGCGGGGTCTACACGCTCGCCGGTCTTGAAGCCCCGGCCCACGATGACGGCGTCGGCATACTCCAGATAATCGAGGACGGTCTCGGCCTTCACGCCGGCGCCCACGATGATGGGGAAGTCACCGATCTTTTCCCGCATGGACTTTACGTCCTCTACGGTGATCTTCTTGCACTGGTCGTTCTCGGTGACG
>CATKDV010000062.1:0-5045 GCA_949746985.1 uncultured Eubacteriales bacterium
ATTGCTGATCGTGGTCATCGGGGGCATCGGCTCCATCTCCGGGTCCTGCATCGCCTCCTTCCTCTATGTGGCGGCCAGCGAGTGGTGGCTGCGGTTTTTGGACAGTGAGATCATACTGGAAAACGGCTTTAAGGTCCCCTTCCTGCGCAACGGCTTCCGCATGGTGGTCTTTTCTGTGGTGATCATGATCGTGGTGCTCTTCTTCCGCAGGGGCATCATGGGGGATAAGGAGCTGCCCGACCTGCTGCGAAAACGGGCGGCTAAGCCCGCCGGGAAGGAGGGGTCAAAATGAGTCAGACCATTCTCCAGGCCGAGCACGTGACCATGCAGTTCGGGGGCGTGGTGGCGGTGAACGACCTGTCCCTCCACGTGGACAAGGGGGAGATCGTGGCCCTCATCGGCCCCAACGGCGCCGGCAAGACCACCGCCTTCAACTGCGTCACCGGGGTCTACGAGCCCACCAACGGCCGTGTCTCCTTCCTGGGCGAGCCTATGGTGGAAAACTACCCCCAGGGCAAAATGCAAAAGCTCTACGCCGGGGAGCAGAAGGGCATGTTCACCCGGAAACTCAGCCCCACCCCCGACGCCATCACCCACCTGGGCATCGCCCGGACCTTCCAGAATATCCGCCTGTTCGGCTCCCTCACCGTCTTTGACAATGTCCTCATCGCAAAGCACATGCGGGCCAAACAGAATTTTCTCTCCGCCACCTTCCGCCTCAACGCCAAAGAGGAGAAGCGTATGCGCGACGAGGCCATGGCCCTTCTGGAGGAGCAGAACCTGGCCCACCTGAAGGACGAGGTGGCCGGGAGTCTCCCCTACGGCCTCCAGCGCCGGCTGGAGATCGCCCGGGCCCTGGCCACCGACCCCAAGCTCCTCCTCCTGGACGAGCCGGCGGCGGGCATGAACCCCCAGGAGACCCAGGAGCTCACCGACTTTATCCAGCAGATCCGCGCGGAGTACGACCTGACCATCTTCATGATCGAGCACCACATGGACCTGGTCATGCAGATCTCCGACCGCATCTACGTCCTGGACTTTGGCAAGCTCATTGCCCAGGGCGCCCCCGCGGAGGTCCAAAACGACCCGCGGGTCATCCAAGCGTACTTGGGGGTGGCTGACGATGCTTAAAATCGACGACCTGCGGGTCAACTATGGCGGGATCGAGGCCGTCAAGGGCGTGGACTTCGAGGTGCCCGAGGGTAAGATCGTCACCCTCATCGGGGCCAACGGCGCCGGCAAGTCCACCATCCTCCGGACCATCGCGGGCCTGGTGAAGCCCGCCACCGGCCGCATCCGTCTCCAGGCCGAGGACATCACCGCCCTCTCCCCCGACCGGATCGTCTCCAAGGGCATCACCCTGGTGCCCGAGGGCCGCCGGGTCTTCCCCGACCTCACCGTCCTGGAGAACCTGAAGATCGGGGCCTACCTCCGCACCGACGACCTGGGCCACGACCTGGAGTGGGTCTACTCCCTCTTCCCCCGGCTCAAAGAGCGGTCCTGGCAGGCGGCTGGCACCCTCTCGGGCGGCGAGCAGCAGATGCTGGCGGTGGGCCGGGCCCTCATGTCCCGGCCCAAGCTGATGATGATGGACGAACCCTCCCTGGGCCTTGCGCCCCTGGTGGTGAAGGACATCTTCTCCATCATCCGCAAGATCAACGACCAGGGGGTCACCATCCTCCTCATCGAACAGAACGCCAACATGGCCCTCCACACCGCCGACCTGGCCTACGTTCTGGAGACCGGCCGTCTCACCCTCTCCGGCACCGGGGAGGAGCTGCTGAATAACGAAGCGGTGAAAAAGGCCTATTTGGGGTAACAATTTCAAACGCGACAAAACGCCCGGTGGCAAAGAAACCACCGGGCGTTTTCTTTATCAGCAGCAGGGCGGGGGCTTGCCCCCGCCGCAGCGTCATACCCCGCTCAACGGCGAAGGCCGGAGCTCACCCCCGCCCCAACGTCCGTCAAAAGCGTCACACAAACTCCCCGGTCCAATTCCCCTCCCGGAACACGGGGACCGACCTCCCATCGGCCAGAATACCGGTGATGGACAGGTCGGCGGTGCCGATCATAAAGTCCACATGGGTGGCGGAGAGGTTCACATGGTGGGCCTTCAAAGCCTCCTCGTCCATCTCCAGCCCCCCCTCCACGCACTCGGGGAAGCCCTTGCCCAATGCCAGGTGGCAGGCGGCGTTCTCATCGTACAGGGTGGAGTAGAAGAGGATCCCCGTCCGGGCGATGGGGGAGTCGTGAGGCACCAGGGCCACCTCCCCCAGATGGGTGGCTCCCTCATCCACTGCCAGAATGCTCTTCAGCAGGTCCAGCCCCTTCGCGGCCCCGCAGTCCACCGCCTTGCCCCCTTCAAATCTCACCCAAAAATCCTCGATCAGCCCGCCGTTATAATTGAGGGGCAGGGCCGAGTGGACGATCCCCTCCGCCCGGTCCCGGTGGGGGGTGGTGAAGATCTCCTCGGTGGGCATGTTGGGGAAAAACCAGGTCCCGTCCACCGTCTCCGCCCCGCCTCCGGCCCAGATGTGACGGCTGTTCAGTCCCACGGTGAAGTCGGTGCCGTTGGCGGCGGTGTAGCGGAGCGCGTCGAACTGCCGGGCGTTGAGAAGCTTGACCCGCCGCTGGAAGGCCTCGGAGTGCTCCTTCCAGGCCTCCGCCGGGTCAGGCCCGTCGGAGCGGGCGGTGGAGAGGATGGCCTGCCACAGCTTCTCCATGGCCTCCTCCTGGGGAAGACCGGGGAACACCTTCTTGGCCCACTTGGGGGTGGCCGCCCCGGCAATGCACCACACGTTCCGCCCCAGGTCCATCCCGTCGTAGAAGGCCTTGCAGTCCCGGTGGACCGCCCGGGACCAGGCGGTGAACCGTCCGGGGTCCACCCCCGCCATGCCGTCGGGGTCGTCCCCGTCGAGAGACAGAATGACCCCGCCCTTCTGGGCAATACTGTTGCGCTGGAGGGCCTTCCACTCGGGGACCTTCTCAAAGGCGGACTGGGGGGCGTGGAGGTAGTGGAGCCGGCTGATCACATCGTCCGTCCACTCCACCGTGACGGAAGAGGCCCCGGCCTCCCAGGCCTCCTCCACCACCATCCGGGCAAAGCCGGCGGCCTCCACCGGGGCGGTGAGCAGCACCTCCTGCCCCGGCCTCAGGGCGCACCCGGTGCGGACAAGGAGCCGGGCATAGGCTTGCAATTTACTATCCAGAGACATAAGACCCATCCTTTCTTGATTGAAGTAGGGCGGGGGCTTGCCCCTGCCGCGGCGTCGTACCCCGCCGGACGGCAGGGACAAGCCCCGCCCAAAAAACAATACGAACACGGAGGGACGCACAACATACCCCACCAACGCCCCTTGCAGGGCACGGCCTCCCAGACGCGCCGCCTGAAAAAGACCACCCCCAAGCTGTGCAGGACAGAGGCGGTAGAATTCCAGCGAACTTTCTTCCCGTGTTCCGCAAACATACGCGTGGGCGCGGGGCAAGAGGGACCATGGATGCGAAAGACGATGGAGCCGCCCCCCAGAACACCTGGTCTTGACCTTAGACTTTTCTTGGAGAGCGCGAGAGGCTATTCTTTTCCTCGGGAAAAGAATAGTCTTTCGCATTCCCTCGGTTGAAAATACACTCCCAACCCCCAACCAAACGGCCCCACCCGCCGGAAACCACTCCCCCCCAAGCCCCCAAATCGGAAAAATATACTACTTGTGGGAACTTGTGGGTTTGTGATATACTGTATATTGAATTGTTATGTGCCTTTTTACAAGGCCAACTTGATTATACAGTGAGGGAAACGAAATGGCAAGCGTAAAACCACAATATGACAATACCTCCATCTCCTCCCTGAAGGGGGCCGACCGGGTACGGAAACGCCCCGGGGTCATCTTTGGCTCCGACGGGCTGGACGGCTGCGAACACGCCGTCTTTGAAATTCTCTCCAACGCCATCGACGAGGCCAAGGAGGGACACGGGTCCCTCATCACCGTCACCCGGTTCCTGGACCAGTCTATCGAGGTCATCGACCAGGGCCGGGGCTGTCCCGTGGCCTGGAACGAGAAGGAGCAGAAATTCAACTGGGAGCTGGTGTTCTGCGAGCTCTACGCCGGCGGCAAGTACGGCGGCGGGGCCGACAACTACGAGTACTCCCTGGGCCTGAATGGATTGGGCTCCTGCGCCACCCAGTACGCCAGCGAGTACATGGACGTCACCGTCCGCCGGGACGGGAAAAAGTATACCCTCCACTTTGAGAAGGGGGAGAACATCGGCGGCCTTCACGAGGAGGACACCGACCAGGGCAGGAAAACGGGCACCACCATCCGCTGGAAGCCCGACCTGGAGGTCTTTACCGACATCGCCATCCCCCCGGAGTATTATACCGACGTGATGAAGCGCCAGGCGGTGGTCAACGCCGGGGTCACCTTCCGCTTCAAAAACGAGGTGACTCCGGGGAAATTCGAGACCACCGACTTCCTCTATGAGAACGGCATCCAGGACTACGTCAAGGAGCTCTCCGGGGAGAACGCCCTGACCGCCCCCGTCTTCTGGCAGACCGAGCGGAAGGGCCGGGACCGGGAGGACAAGCCGGAGTACAAGGTCAAGCTCTCCGTGTCCCTGTGCTTTTCCAACACGGTGCAGGTCATCGAGCACTACCACAACTCCTCCTGGCTGGAGCACGGCGGCTCCCCGGAGAAGGCCACCCGCTCCGCCCTGGTCTCCGCCATCGACGGTTACCTGAAGCAGCAGGGGAAATACCAGAAAAACGAGAGCAAGGTCACCTGGCAGGACGTGGAGGACTGCCTTGTTCTGGTGAGCAACAACTTCTCCACCCAGACCTCCTACGAAAACCAGACCAAAAAGGCCATCAGCAACAAGTTCGTCCAGGACGCCATGACCGAGTTTCTCAAGGCCCAGATGGAGGTCTACTTCATCGAGAACCCCTTCGACGCCCAGAAGATTGCCGAGCAGGTCCTTATCAACAAAAGAAGCCGGGAGAGCGCGGAAAAGGCCCGGCTGAATATCAAGAAAAAGCTCACCGGCACCATGGA
>CATKDV010000063.1:0-2755 GCA_949746985.1 uncultured Eubacteriales bacterium
ATCCAGCTCTCCTCCATCTTCACCGCCCGGAAGGCGGGCATCCGCTGTATCACCCTGGATCCCGACGACGAGCTCATCGCCGTCCGGGAGACCGACGGGGAGCAGGCCATCCTTCTGGCCACCCACGAGGGCATGAGCATCTGCTTTAAGGAGAGCGACGTACGGTGCATGGGCCGGGACGCCTGCGGCGTTATGGGCATCCGCCTGCGCCAAGGGGACTATGTGGTGGGCGCCGCCCGGGCCAAATACGACCACTACGTCCTCATGGTCACCGAGAACGGCTACGGTAAGCGCACCGAGATGGACGAGTACATCCGGGGCGACGGCCCCCAGAAGCGGGGCGGCTATGGCCTGAAGGGCTACAACTGCACCGACAAGACCGGAGCCCTGGTGGGGCTGAAGGTGGTCAGCGACAACGATGATGTGCTGGTGATCAATGACGCCGGCGTTATCATCCGCATGGCCTGTCGGGAGATCAGCTGCTATAGCCGGGGAGCCCAGGGCGTAAAGCTGATGAACCTGGACGAGGGGGTCAAGGTCATCTCCATCGCCCGCACCGACCACGAGGAGCCGGAGGAGGAGACCATCCCGGAGGCCGAGGTCCCGGAGGAGAGCTGATATGGGGAACCTGATGCTTTCCCTGCTGGGGAACCTCTCAGGAAAGGCCTACAACCTGTTTCTTCTGGTGATCGCCATTGGTTTTTTCGGGGTCTATATCCCCCTAAATGAGCGAAAAAAGCGCCAGGGGACCGCCCAAAGTACGCAAAAATCACCCCAAAAGGAGAAAAAGGAGCCCGCCCCCCTGAGCCGCCCCGCAGCCCTGGGGGTGCTGGTGGTCTGTCTTCCCCTGGCCGTTGTGGGGCTGACGGTCCTTATCGCCAGCGCCGTGATGGCGGACCCCCCGCTGATCGCCCTGGGGGCGGTCCTGTCCGGGGCGTCCCTGGTTGGGCTCGAGAAGGCCGGCCGCGATCTCCGCGCCGCCCCCCGGCCCTCCAAACCCCAGTCCCCGCCCCGGCCCAGCCGTGACCCTGTGGACCGGGACCGGCTGGAGCAGCTGGAGACCCTGCGGGACGCGGGGGTCCTTACCGAAGAGGAGTACCGGGAAAGGCGAACCGAGCTTTGGGAGGAGAAGAGATGAAGAAAAACATTCGCTTTGTGCCCAGCCCTGTGATGAAAGTCTTTGGCCGGATATTTTCCGGGATCTTTGCCCTGGTAGGAATATCCTTTGTGGTCATCGGCGTGACGGAGGTCATCCCCTCGGGGGCGGGACTTTTCGGGGTGGTATGGACCCTGATGGCCTGCTTTTTTGCGGGGGTGGGGATCTACGGGGTAGTGAGCAAGGAAGGCCTTTACGGTATGCGCCGGGGCTTTGGCATTGAGATCAGCGATGATGACGGCGGTGAGAGCTCCGAGGACCGCCTGAAGAAGCTCCAGTATCTCTATGACCAGCGGCTCATTACCACCGAGGAGTATGAGCAGAAGCGGAAGGAGATCTTGGGCCAGCTATGAAGATTCCCAAATGGACGGTCCCGCCTCCAAACTGGAAGCCTCCGCCGGCGGAGCCCTGGTGGCTGCGGCGGGGCCGGCGGTTTTTCTGGCTGCTGGCGGCGGCGGGAGTTATGTGCTTTCTCGGCAGCTTCTGCGGACTGGCGGAAAACGGCTGGAAAGAGGCCCTTGTCATGATGGTCCTGGGAGCGGGCCTGCTGACCGGAGCCGGAGGGACCTTGGCCCTCAGCTATGAAAAGGTGCCCCAAGAAAGTATCTTTTCGGTCAAGGTCTTGGTGCGCCTTGGCTTTATGGCCGTGGGCCCGGCGGCGCTGGGAGAGGCGCTGTTTCTGGAGCCGGTGGACGGGGGAACAGATATGGGACCGTTTGCCCTCCGGTGGGCAGGGCTTTGCCTACTGACAGCGGCCCCCTTTGGGATATCGCTGGCAAAGCTGGTCCTGCAGCGAAAAATAAAGGGAAAAAGAGGAAAACAACCATGAAAACGGTGACCATTTATACCGATGGAGCCTGCTCTGGAAACCCCGGACCCGGGGGCTGGGGGGCCATCCTCCAGTACGGGCAGTTCAAACGGGAGTTCTCCGGCGGAGAGGCCCAGACCACCAACAACCGTATGGAGCTTACCGGGGTCATCACCGCCCTGGAATCCCTGAAGGAGCCGTGCATCGTAGAACTCTACTCCGACTCCAAATACGTCATCGACGCTCTGGACAAGGGCTGGGCCAAAGGCTGGAAGGCCAAGGGCTGGGTGAAGCCGGACAAAAAGCCCGCATTGAACCCCGACCTCTGGGAGCGGCTTTTGGCGCTGTGCGAGACCCACACTGTTCACCTCCACTGGGTCAAGGGCCACGCCGACAACGAGTTCAACAACCGCTGCGATGAGCTGGCGGTGGCGGAGAGCCAGAAATTCCATCAGGAGGGGCCGTCCGCCGAAGAGGAAGCGTCGGAGGAGTTCCCTGAGCTGGTCCGGATCACCGACCGCATCTACTGCTTTCCCGGGGAGGATTTTACCGGCCGGGACCGCCCCTTCCTCTACTACGTCCGGGGGGACAAGCTCCGTCTGGCGGTGGATGCGGGGAACTCCCCTGCCCACGTGAGGGCCTTCTACGCCGCCCTGAAGGCGGCGGGCCACCCCACCCCGGACCTCACCATCCTGACCCATTGGCACTGGGACCACACCTTCGGCCTCCGGGCGGTGAAGGGCCTCACCCTGGCCACCCAGGCCACCAACGAGGTCCTGCGGAAGGTTCAG
>CATKDV010000064.1:0-6553 GCA_949746985.1 uncultured Eubacteriales bacterium
ATGGGCTATGTGGATGGCCGGCTTGTCTATAACCCCACCAACGAGCAGAAGCACGCCTCCCAGCTGGACCTGACCGTGGCCGCCACGGCGGGCAAGGTCATCATGATTGAGGCGGGGGCAAAAGAACTGCCAGACGCCGTCATGTATGACGCCATCGTCAAGGCCCACGAGGAGATCCAGAAGCAGGTGGCCCTGATTAATCAAATGGTGTCCGAAATCGGCAAGGAAAAGATGGCTTACGACCACGCCGCCTTTGACCAGGAGCTCTTTGACAAGATCGTGGCCGATTTCATGGACGAGGCCAAGGCCGCCATGGACACCGACGACAAGAACATCCGGGAAGAGCGCTGGAATGCCATGATCGAGAAGTGGCATGAGAAGTACCTGGAGGATCACCCCGACATGGATCAGTTCCTGGAGGAGATCACCTACAAGTTCCAGAAGAAGATCGTCAAGCAGTGGCTCCTGGAGGGCCACCGGGTGGACGGCCGGGCCAAGAACGAGATCCGGCCCCTGGGCGCCGAGGTGGGCGTTCTGCCCCGGGTCCACGGCTCCGGTCTCTTTACCCGGGGCCAGACCCAGGTCCTCTCCGTCTGTACCCTGAACACCCTGGCTGCCTCTCAGAAGCTGGACACCATCTGGGAGGAGGAGGAGCGGCGGTATATGCACCACTACAACTTCCCCTCCTACTCCGTGGGCGAGGCCCGGGCCGCCCGGTCCACCAACCGCCGGGAGAAGGGCCACGGCGCCCTGGCCGAGCGGGCGCTGGAGCCGGTCATCCCCAGCGAGGAGGAGTTCCCCTACGCCATCCGGGTGGTCTCTGAGGTGCTGAGCTCCAACGGCTCCACCTCTCAGGGCTCCATCTGCGGCTCCACCCTGGCCCTCATGGACGCGGGTGTGCCCATCAAGGCCCCCGTGGCCGGCATCTCCTGCGGCCTGATCCAGGACGACGACGGCGGCTTCACCACCTTTATCGACATCCAGGGGGTGGAGGATTTCCACGGCGAGATGGACTTCAAGGTGGCCGGCACCAAGGCGGGCATCACCGCCATCCAGATGGACATCAAGAATGACGGTCTTTCCCACGCCATCATCAAGGAGGCCCTGGACATCACCCGTGACGCCCGGTACGCCATCCTGGACGAGATCATGCTCCCCTGCATCGACAAGCCCCGTCCCGAGGTGAGCCGTTACGCCCCCAAGATGCTGACCATGAAGATCAACGTGGACAACATCCGGGACGTGATCGGCAAGGGGGGCAGCGTGATCCAGAAGATCACCGCCGAGTCCGGCGCCCAGATCGACATTGAGGAGGACGGCACCATCCACATCGCCTCCCCCGACGCCGAGAAGTGCGACATCGCCAAGAAGATGATCGAGACCATCGTCTTCGTCCCCGAGGTGGGCCAGCTTTACTACGGCAAGGTGGTCCGGATCATGGCCTTCGGCGCCTTTGTGGAGCTTGCCCCCGGCAAGGACGGCATGGTCCACATCTCCAAGCTCGCCGAGCGGCGGGGGGGGAAGGGGGAGGATGTGGTGAACATCGGCGACATGATCTGGGTGAAGGTCACCGAGATCGACGAGAAGGGCCGGGTGAACCTGAGCTACAAGGACGCCCTCCGGGAGATGGAAAAGAACCCCGGACTGAAGAAGTAAAACGGAAACCAAAAGGGCCATCCCAAAGACTTGGGATGGCCCTTTTTTCTGCTATCAAACCCACCACTCTGGCGTTAAATCTCCCAATGTAACGACCCGTTCTTTTTCGTAGTCCAGTAGTACCTCAACACTTCGATATTCCTCCGGCATGAGCTGGACCATCAGCTCCCGGCAGGCACCGCAGGGCGGGCCTACCTGACCGTCGGGCATGAGGGCCAGAACCCGCTTGACAGCGTGTTCCCCTTCGGTAAGCATATGGAAAATAGCATTCCGCTCGGCGCAGATGCCCAAGGTACAGCTTGTGTCTACGCAGACGCCGGTATAGATTTTTCCCGACCCGGAGAGGATGGCGGCGGCGACTCCACCTGCGCTCACATAGGGGGAAATATCCCTGCCGTTCTGTACGGCTTTGGCCGCTTGGTATAGAGCGTTCCAAACTGCGTCCATTTTCACCATTCCTCCCATATTGGAATAAGAAAAGTATACCACATTTCCTGCCCTGTGTGATATACTAAAATATACTGTTTTCGGAAGGGAGGATCTTTATGGACAAGCTCACCGTCGGCATTCTGGCCCATGTGGACGCGGGCAAGACCACCCTGTCCGAAGCCCTCCTTTACCGGGGCGGCGCCCTCCGCAAGCTGGGGCGGGTGGACCACGCCGACGCCTTCCTGGATACCGACGCTCTGGAGCGGGAGCGGGGCATTACCATCTTTTCCAAGCAGGCGGTTTTGCCGCTGATAGATATAGAATTGACCCTTCTGGATACCCCCGGCCATGTGGACTTTTCCGCCGAGGCTGAACGGACCCTGTGTGTGCTGGACTGCGCTATTTTGGTGGTCTCCGGGCCTGACGGGCCACAGGGACACACCTTGACCCTCTGGAAGCTGTTGGAGCGGCATGGGGTGCCGGTCTTCCTGTTCCTCAACAAGATGGACCAGCCGGGGACGGACCGGGCCGCCCTGATGGATAAGCTCCACGCCGCACTGTCCCCCGCCGTTCTGGACTGGGGTGCCCACGGTACGGCCCCCTTCTGGGAGGAGGCCGCCCTGGGGGATGAGGAGGCGCTGGAGGAGTATATGGAGAGGGAGAGCCTTACCCACGAGACCCTTCGGCGGCTCATCGGGGAGAGGAGGATATTCCCCTGCCTGTTTGGCTCTGCCTTGAAGGTGGAGGGGGTGGATGAGCTTTTGGAGGCTCTCTCCCGCTATGCCCCCCGGCCCTTGCGGGACAAGGACTTTGCCGCCCGGGTCTTCAAGATTTCCCGGGACCCCCAGGGGGCCAGGCTCACCCATATGAAGATTACGGGAGGCTCTCTGCGGGTCCGCTCGGTCCTGCCCATGGGGGAGGGGACGGAGAAGGTGGCGGAGATTCGTGTCTACTCCGGGGCCAAGTATACGCCTGTGGAGGAGGCCCCGGCGGGCACGGTCTGCGCCGTTAGCGGGCTTGCCGCCACCTATCCGGGACAGCCCCTTGGAGCGGAAGGGCCTTGGGCTCCGCCTGCCCTGGAGCCTGCCCTGGCCTATCAACTGATCCTGCCCGAGGGGGCCGAAGCCCACGCTGTCCTTCCCAAGCTGCGGCTGCTGGCGGAGGAGGACCCCCGGCTCCATCTGGAGTGGAAGGAGGAACTGGGGGAGATCCATCTGCGGCTCATGGGCCAGGTCCAGGCGGAGGTGCTCAAGAGGATCATTTTGGACCGTTTCGGCCTGGATGTGGACTTTGGACCAGGCAACATCGTCTACGCGGAGACCATCGCCGCTCCGGTGGAGGGGGTGGGGCATTTTGAGCCTTTGCGCCACTATGCTGAGGTCCATATCCTGATGGAGCCGCTGCCAGAGGGCAGTGGACTCCGGGTCGATACGGTATGCTCTGAGGATGTGCTGGACCGCAACTGGCAGCGGCTCATTCTGACCCATCTGACGGAGAAAGCGCACCGGGGAGTCCTCACCGGGGCGCCGATCACGGATATGAAGCTGACCCTGGTCTCCGGGCGGGCCCATGAGAAGCATACCGAGGGGGGCGATTTCCGCCAAGCCACCTATCGGGCGGTGCGGCAGGGCCTGCGAAAGGCCAAAAGCATCCTTCTGGAGCCGTGGTATTCCTTCCGCCTGGAGCTGCCCCAGGCCAATTTGGGACGGGCTTTGGCGGATCTCCAGCGCATGGGGGGCGAGACCCAGCCGCCCCAGAGCGTGGGAGAGGAGGCCGTGCTCACCGGCGGCGCGCCCGTGTCTCAGCTTCGGGATTACGCCGCCCAGGTGGCGGCCTATACCAAGGGAAGAGGGCGGCTGGCCTGCATTCCCGGCCCCTACCGGCCCTGTCCGGAGCAGGAGGCCGTTGGGGCGCAGCTGGGCTATGACCCGGACGGGGATACGGAGAACCCCACCGGATCCATCTTCTGCGCCCACGGCGCGGGCTACTATGTGCCCTGGGATGAGGTGGAGGAGCACATGCACCTGCCCCTCTCCACAGCGGAGAAGCCGGTATGCGCGCAAGTCTCTGCCGGTCCGGAGAGGGTCCCTGCCAGAAGGGCCGCCGTCTCGGGCAGTCTGGAGGAGGACAGGGAGCTGAAGGCCATCTTTGAAAAGACTTATGGGGCGGTGAAGCCCCGCTCCTTTGAACCGCCTCCCAAGCCCCGGCGCACCAGTCTGGCCGGGGGGGCGAGGACCATTCCCTCCGCCCCCGAGGGACCGGAGTATCTGCTGGTGGACGGGTACAACATGATCTTTGCCTGGGAGGAGCTGAAGGCCCTGGCCCAGCAGGACCTGTCCGCCGCCCGGAAGACGCTGGCGGACATCTTGAGCAACTATCAGGGGTTTCGGAAAAACCGGATCATTTTGGTCTTTGACGCCTACAAGGTACCCCAGGGGACTGGGTCGGTGACAAAGTACCACAATATCCACATCGTCTACACCAAGGAGGCCGAGACGGCGGACAGTTACATCGAAAAGGCCAGCTACCGCCTGTCCAGGGAGGGGAACAACCGGGTCCGGGTGGCCACCTCCGACGGGCCGGTACAGTTTATCATTCTGGGCCATGGGGCCTTGCGGCTCTCCGCCCAGGACCTGCGCTCTGAGGTGGAGCAGGCCCGGGGGGAGATCGCCGCTATTTTGCGGAGAAACAACCTGAAGCTGCCCCAAAGCCCGGTCAAAGAGGCGTTTGAACGGGCGGAGGGGAAAATTAAAAATTAAAAGTTCTCTGTATGGCCGAAGAAAGAACAACCTGCCGCATTTTTGCGGCAGGTTGTTCTTTTTTCGCTTAGCTTTTTAACTTTTCATTTTCCTCAGTCCAGGTCGTACACCGTTACGCCGGAAAGGTGGGTGTGGAGGACGATCTCCACCTTGCTGTCGCCGTCCACGTCGGCGATGACCGGGGTGGACATACAGCCGTTGGGAACGGTGTTGGCGGTGTCGGTGGCGGCGGGAAGCTCGACCTTTTGGAGGATATTGCCCTTGTTGTCCGCGATATAGAGGGAGCCGCGCTTGGTCCCCTGCTTTTGGGTGTAGGTGGTGAAGATGACCTCGGGTACGCCGTCTCCGTTCAGGTCGTGAACGGCGGGGGCCCCGGCGTACTCCATGGTGGAGCCGTCATAGACGTTGATGGGCCAGCTGCCGGGCTGGGTGTGGTCCAGAGAGTAGCAGTTGAGCTTGCCGGCGTAGTCGGGGTAGAGGATCTCCAGTTTGCCGTCCCCATCCAGATCGGCGCAGACCGGGTCGGGCATACAGCGGTCCATGATCTCCCAGTCGGAGTTGGTCAGGGGGCAGAGAGGGGGCTCCTTCACCGTAGGCTCGGTGGACCAGGCGGAGTTAAAGCGGGTGCGGTCCCCGTTGAAGATGAACAGCTCGTTATAGAGGTGGGGAAGGTCGGCTCCGGCGTTGGCCGCGGCCTCGTCGGCCCGGTCGTGGACGTCGCCTACGACCACCACTTCATTCCTGCCGTTGCCATCCAGGTCGGCGATGACCGCCTTGCTGAGAGTGAAATGGGCGGTGAGACGCTCGTACATGGGCAGGGAGGAGAGGGTGAGCTGGGTCCCCATCAGGTCGCTCTGACGGCCAAAACCGCCGTTATAGACCTTAGACTCGTAGTCGGCGTTGGAGAAGGCGCCCACCCGGCCCCAGACCACCGGCTCGGTGACGCCGAAATTTTTGCCGTAGTCCATGGTCATGCTGGTGCGGACCTGGGAGCCATCGGGCTTGTAGGCGCAGATCTGACCCATGTCGGCGGGGGCCACGATCTCCTTGACCCCGTCGCCGTCAATGTCGCCGATGGCCAGGTTGTCGTTGAAAATGCCGTAAGAGTAGCCCAGAGAGGGGGCCCGGGGGTCGGATTCGGGAAGGACCAGGGTCTTATTGCCGTCGTGGGCGGCGTCCAGCTGGGGCCAGCCGGGGCGGAGGGAGCCGTCGTGCTCATAGACATAGACGCTCTGTCCGTCGGCCACGCCGATACCGGCGGCGATCTCCATGGTGCCGTCGTTATCCAGGTCGGCCACCTCGATGGAGTAGACCTCGTCGGGGAGAGCCTGGGGCCAGCCGGGCTTGAAGTAGCCATTCTCATCGTAAACGGCCAGCTTGCCCTGGTGGAGGATGCTGCTGCCGTGGCCGGCCACGATCTCCTTGCGGCCGTCGCCGTCAATATCGCCCACATAAATGCTGGGCCAGGTGCGGAGGCTCAGATCGGTGCCGTTGGTGGCGGCGTTACGGTCGGAACCGACAGGGAAACGCCACTTGAGGGAGCCGGTGGCGGCGTCCAGACAGGAGACGGTGTAGGAGGCGGCGATGATCTCCAATGTACCGTCCTGGTCGACGTCGCAGACCACGGGGGAGCCGTGATAGGCGTCCTCGCACCAGCCGGTGTTATATTTACCGCCGCCGGCGTATTTCACTGACAGGGTCCCCGCCTG
>CATKDV010000065.1:0-3901 GCA_949746985.1 uncultured Eubacteriales bacterium
GCCGGTGGTGGGACTCGAACCCACACGGGGGATTAGCCCAACGGATTTTGAGTCCGTCACGTCTACCAATTCCATCACACCGGCATATTCTCTTGTCAGGTATGTATTATACTAGGTTTTTCCTCTCTTGGCAAGGCAAATTTTTTCTTTTTTTCCACCCATGATGCAGTTTTTCTCTTGACAAGCGACACAAAATGTTGTATCATTATTGCATTGTAAAGTTATAAAGCTTTACAATGCACTTCCAAAGGAGGGAGCCACGTGAAAAACCAGGCCTACCGTATGGCGCTGCTGTACGATTTCTACGGCGATACGCTCACCGACCGGCAGAAGGAATTTTACGATCTTTACTACAACGAGGATCTCTCCCTCTCTGAGATCGCCGAAAATTACGGCATCTCCCGACAGGGGGTTCGGGACGTGATCGTCCGGGCCGAGGCCGCCCTTACCGAGTTGGAGGACAAAACAGGTATCATCCGCCGCTTCCATGTGATGCAGGATCAGCTCAAAGACCTCCTCTCCAGTGTGGAGGCCATTCGCAAACGCAACGACCAGCTCTATCAGGACAGCGAGATCGAGACATTGACCGAAAGCATCTCCTCTGTGCTGGAAACGCTGAAGCAGGAGTGACCCCATGGCCTTTGAGGGATTGACCGAAAAGCTGAATAACGCATTCAAGCGGCTCCGGGGCAAGGGTCGTCTTACCGAGGCCGACGTAAAGGAGGCTATGCGGGAGATCCGCATGGCTCTGCTGGAGGCTGACGTGAGCTACAAGGTCGTAAAAGACTTTGTAGCCAGAGTATCAGAGCGGGCCGTTGGGACCGATGTGCTGGAGTCCCTCTCCCCCGCCCAGATGATCGTGAAGATCGTCAATGAGGAGCTTACCTCCCTCATGGGAGGGGAGGACGCCAAATTGGCCATCTCCTCCAAGCCCCCCACCGTCATCATGATGGTGGGCCTTCAGGGGGCGGGCAAGACCACCAACTCCGCCAAGCTGGCGGGCCTGATGAAGAAGCAGGGCAAGCGGCCTCTCCTTGCCGCCTGCGACGTATACCGCCCCGCCGCCATTCAGCAGTTGGAGGTGGTAGGCTCTCAGTTGGATATCCCCGTGTTCCAGATGGGACAGGTGGATCCGGTGGACATCGCCAAGGCTGCCGTGGAGCACGCAAAAAAGCATGGCAGCGACCTGGTTTTTCTGGATACTGCAGGGCGGCTCCACGTGGATGAGGAGCTGATGATAGAGCTCCAGGACATCAAAAACGCGGTAGACCCTGACGAGATCCTTCTGGTGGTAGACGCCATGATCGGTCAGGATGCGGTGAACGCCGCCAAAGCCTTTGACGACGCGCTGGATCTCACCGGCGTGATGCTCACCAAGTTGGACGGCGACGCCCGAGGCGGCGCGGCCCTATCCATTAAGGCCGTGACCGGAAAACCCATCAAGTTTGTGGGCACTGGCGAAAAGCTGGACCAGGTGGAGATCTTCCACCCCGACCGGATGGCGGGACGGATCCTGGGCATGGGCGACATTCTCTCCCTCATTGAAAAGGCCCAGGAGAATTTCGACCAGAAAAAGGCCATGGAACTACAGGAAAAACTCCGGAAGAACAAATTTACTCTTACCGACCTCTACGACCAGTTAGTCCAGATGAAGAATATGGGCTCCCTCAGCGACATTGCCGGAATGCTTCCCGGGGTGGACGCCAAGGCCCTGGAGGGGGCCAGTCTGGACAATTCCGCTCTTGGCCGCACCGAGGCCATTATCCTGTCCATGACCCCCGCAGAACGGGAGGAACCCGATTTGCTGAACAACAGCCGGAAGAAGCGGATCGCCGCCGGCGCCGGGGTCCAGGTAGTGGATGTGAACCGTCTTTTGAAGCAGTTCGAAGCCATGCGCCAGCTCACCAAACAGATAAACGATCCCCGGATGCGAAAGCTGGCCAAAAAGGGTCGTCTGCCCGGCATGGGCGGCGGCAGAGGGATGCGGCGCGGCTTCCCCTTCTGAGTGGCAAGCGCCTGCGCCGTCTCAAGAATCGTTGGCAAGCATCCTCTGCGATGTTTCCAGATATTTGAACGACATTCTTTATGGAGGTGAAAATAATGGTCAAAATTCGTCTGCGCCGTATGGGCGCTAAGAAGGCTCCCTTCTACCGCATCGTGGTGGCTGATTCCCGCTACCCCCGTGACGGACGGTTTATCGAGGAGATCGGCACTTACGATCCCACCGCCGAACCCGCCCAGCTGAAGGTGGACGCCGAGCGCGCCCAGGCCTGGATCAAGACCGGCGCCCAGCCCACCGAGACGGTGAAGGCTCTGCTGAAAAAAGCCGGCGCTATCTAAGAGGGAGGAACACACCAGATGAAAGAGCTCCTCACCTACATTGCCCAAAGCTTGGTGGACTACCCCGACCAGGTGGTGGTAACTGAGCGGGAGGGCGACGGCGAGGTCCTTCTGGAGCTGCGGGTTGCCAGCGAGGACATGGGCAAGGTGATCGGCCGCCAGGGCCGCATCGCCAAGTGGATCCGTGTCCTCATGCGCTCCGTAGGCCAGCGGAAGGGGACCAGAGTCTCCGTGGACATCACCGACTGAATGGAGGAAGCGGCGGGGTAAGTCCCGCCGTTTTTTCTTATCTGCGCCCAAACAGACCTTTTGCGCTTCAACCACTTTTTCAGGGGGAAAACCCATGAAACATCAATTTTTAGAGACAGGCCAGATCGTCAACACCCACGGGGTCAAGGGTGAGGTGAAGGTAGTTCCCTGGGCCGACAGCCCCGAATACCTCAAGCAGTTCCATACCTTCTATCTGGAGGACAAGCCTTTGAAAGCCCTCTCTGTCCGGGTAGATAAGACCAATGTGCTCATCCGTTTCGACGGCGTGGACACGGTAGAGGCCGCCATGAAGCTAAAGGGCAAAACTCTGTCTGTCGCCCGTGCGGACGCCAAGCTGCCCCAGGGACGGCATTTCCTGGCCGACCTTATGGGACTGGATGTACTGAATGCCGCCACCGGGGAAAAGCTGGGTACAGTAGAGGATATCCTCACCCCTCCGGCTCACAATGTCTATGTGGTGAAAGGCGGCGCCAAGGGATATATGATCCCTGCCGTCCCCGCCTTTGTGGCGGAGACCAATGTAGACCTGGGCTTTATCAGGGTAAATCTCATCGAGGGGCTGGAAACCGATGTATAGGATCGACATTTTAACGCTTTTTGATATGACGGTGGGGGATGTGCTGTCTGAGTCCATCCTTGGCCGGGCCCAGGAGAGGGATTTTCTCCGGATCGAGACCCACCAGATCCGGGACTACACCCTCAACAAGCAGAAGCAGGTGGACGACTACCCCTACGGGGGCGGCCGGGGAGCGGTGATGCAGGCCGACCCCCTCTACCAGTGCTGGAAACACGTAGTAGATTCCTTCGGCCCCGGCCACACCATCTACTTCTCCCCCGCCGGCGCCACCTTCACCCAGGCCCACGCCAAACGTCTGGCCGCCGACTACGACCACCTGATCCTGGTCTGCGGCCACTACGAGGGCATCGACGAGCGGTTCATCGAGGAGTGCGTGGACGAGGAGATCTCCCTGGGGGACTTCGTCCTCACCGGGGGGGAGATCCCCGCCATGGCGGTGGCCGACGCGGTGAGCCGCCTGGTCCCCGGGGTACTTCCCGACCCCGAGTGCTTCGAGAACGAGAGCCACTGGAACGGCCTTCTGGAGTACCCCCAATATTCCCGCCCCGAGGAGTGGCACGGCAGGAAGGTCCCCCCCATCCTCCTCTCAGGCAACCACGCCTTTGTGGAAAAATGGCGGCGGAAGCAGGCCATCCTCCGCACCAAGCGGAGAAGGCCCGACATGTACGAAAAGCTGGAGTTCACCTCCAAGGAGGACCAGAAGCTGATGAAGGA
>CATKDV010000066.1:0-3057 GCA_949746985.1 uncultured Eubacteriales bacterium
CCCCGACCTGGGCGCCCTGCTGGGAATGCTGGGGGGCGGGAATTTGGACATCGACCCCCGGCTCATCCAGATCGCTTTGCGGGTCTTTTCCGAATACTCTGCCCAGGACAACGAAAAAGCAGCCCTTCTCTCTGCCCTGAAGCCCTTTCTCCGGGCCGAGCGGCTGGAAAAAATGGAGAAGGCGGAGAAGGTGGCCCGTCTTTCCCGTGTGGTCCGGGTGGCGATCCAGCTTCTGAAGGAGGAGGGCGGCCATGTATAACCCCTATCTCTCCCAGAACTGGGACGACCGGATGGGCCGGTCCCGGCCGGAAGCAAAAACCCCGCCCGCCAAAGAAAAAACCGGGCTGGGCGGGCTTTTGAAAAGTTTGAAATTAGAAGATCTGGACACGGGAGACGTACTGCTCCTGCTGATCTTGCTGTTCCTCTTTTTGGACGACCGGGAGGAAAACCTGGAACTGCTCATCACGCTGGGGCTAATGCTCCTCCTGTAAGACCCTCTCGGTCTCCCCCACGGTGTGGAGGACCGAGCCGTCGGGAAGGGCGAAGGAGGCCGCCGCCGACGCTGGGACCTCCGGGGCCGCGGCGGTCATGGAGTAGACAAGCTCTCCCGAGGCCACCGTCTCGGCCGCCGCGAGAAGGCCGGTACGCTCAGAGACCCAGTACCTCTCTACTTGGTCCAGCTCCGGGACAAGGACCTCCACATAGACGCAGGCCTCGCCGTTTTTTTCTTCATAGCCCGCGGCGGTAATGGAGTCCACATCCAGCTCCAGCACATCCTCATAGGTGGGGATGCGCTGGCCCTCCACGTCTACCGAAGAGCTGTCGGCGGCCCAAGAGAGGACGGTCTCTTCAGCGTTATACCACCGCCAGAGCCGGCCCTCCCCCACGATAGTGTGGACGGTAAGGCCGGAGGGCAGATCCATATCCGCCCTTGTCCAGTCCCCGTCCACCCAGACATAGGCGGTGGCGGAAACCCCCTCCAAGGTGGTGGTGACGGCGCGGGAATAGCTCTCTAACCGGTCCATGACGGCAATGACGTTCTGGACGGTGTCCGGGGTCACCTCTACTCTGGCCCCTCCCATCTGCTCTATGTCTCCGGGCCCTTGGGTCCCTGTGGGGACGGGAGTGGGCAGGGTGATGGTGGGCGTGGGACCGGCGAACAGGGGCAGGCCGAAGCTGGAAAAGACCGCCACGGCGATGACGATGGCGATGAGGATCACCAAGACGGTGCGATTATTGCGCTCCAAGGACGGTCCCTCCTTTCCTCCTGACGGGCCAAACCGCCCTTATGCTTGAAATTCCTCCGGGGCCTTGTCCCGGAAACCGAAGGTATATTCGATGGCGTCCGCGATACGCTCACAGGCGCGGCCGTCGCCGTAGGGATTGACCGCGTGGGCCATCGCGTCATAGACGCTTTTGTCGGTGACAAGCTGGGCGCCCAAGGCATAGATCTCCTCCTCATCGGTGCCCGCCAGCTTCACTGTGCCCGCCGCCACCGCTTCGGGCCGCTCGGTCTCCCGGCGCAGGACAAGCACGGGCTTGCCCAGGGCGGGGGCCTCCTCCTGCAATCCGCCGGAGTCGGTCATGACAAAGGCGCAGCGGGACATGAGGTTGTGCATCTCCTCCACGTCGATGGGGTCAATAAGGTGGATGCGCTCATGGCCGGCCAGATACTTCCCCGCCGCCTCCCGGACCACCGGGCTGAGATGGACGGGATAGACAAGCTCTGTCTGAGGATAGGCCTCCGCCAAGCGGCGCAGGGCGGTCATAATATTTTTCATCGGCTCGCCGTAATTTTCCCGGCGGTGGCAGGTCACAAGGATAACGGTCCTATTCTCATAATCCAAGTGGTTCAAAAGCTGGGTGGGGAAGGCAAAATCGGGCCGCACAGTGGTCTTCATGGCGTCGATGACCGTGTTGCCCGTGAGAAAGACCCCCTTGGTGATCCCCTCCCGACAGAGATTGTCCCGGTTGGCGGCGGTGGGGCTAAAATGGAGATCGGCAAGGTCCCCCACCAAGGTCCGGTTCATCTCCTCGGGAAAGGGGGAATACTTATCGTAGGTGCGAAGGCCCGCCTCCACGTGGCCCAGCTTCACCTGTCCGTAGAAGGCGGCAAGGGCGGCGGAGAAGGCGGTGGTGGTGTCCCCGTGGACCAGCACCAGGTCGGGCCGCGCCTCGGCAAACACCTTCTCCAAGCCCAAAAGGCACTTGGTGGTGATGGTGGAGAGGGTCTGGCCCGGCTCCATGATGTCAAGGTCGAAGTCGGGCTTTATTTGGAAAATATCCAGCACGCTGTCCAGCATCTGGCGGTGCTGGGCGGTGACGCAGCAAAGGCTCTCTATGGTCTCCCGGCCTGCCAAGGTCTTGACCAAGGGGGCCATTTTAATGGCCTCGGGCCGGGTGCCGAAAATGGACATGACGCGCAGCTTGCTCATTTTTTGTCCTCCCCTCTCCCGTCCCGGCGGGGCCTGTGGGCGCCGTAGTAAATACTGAGGGCTACCGCCCCCGCCACGCAGAAGGCGAACAGGAGCAGCATGGCCTTCACCGCCCCGCTGGTGGTAAGGACCACGGCGGAAAGGCCCAGAATGGCGGTGATGACGTACAGTACCGCCACCGCCTGCTTCTGGGAAAAGCCCATGTCGATCAAACGGTGGTGGACGTGGCTCCGGTCGGCGTGCATGGGGCTTTGACCGTGGGCGATGCGGCGGATGAAGGCAAAGCAGGTATCAAAGATGGGAAGGCCGAAGAGAAGGAAGGGCACCACAAAGGAGATGAGGGTGTACATCTTGAAAAGGCCCTGGACCGAGATGACCGCTAAAATATACCCCAAAAAAGTGGAGCCGGTGTCCCCCATAAAGATCTTGGCCGGGTTCATGTTGTAAGGAAGAAAGCCCAGACACCCTCCCGCCAGCGCCGCCACCAAGAGGGCCACGGTAGGCTCCCCTAAGAGAAGGGCGATGACCAGCAGGGTCAGGGAGCTGATGGAGGAAACGCCGCAGGCCAAGCCGTCCAAGCCGTCGATGAGGTTGACGGCGTTGGTCATGGCCACGATCCAGA
>CATKDV010000067.1:0-6689 GCA_949746985.1 uncultured Eubacteriales bacterium
GTAGCTGAGGAAGGAGCTGACCTTGGGGTCGTAGACCACCCCTACTAAGGGGACCCCCTGTCCGGCGGAAAAGACCAGAGCGTGAAGGCGCATGGATACCACCACCTTCATCCGGGCAAAGAGACCGATGGTGTGGGCCGAGGAGCCTGTCTCGTCCAGCAGGTAGTGGGGGGCCTTCATTCGCTTGGCCACCTGCTGGGCGGCGGGCAGGTCCAGCCGCCGCTCGATGGGCAGGAACACGGGGGTAAGGCCATATTTTTCATAGGCGTAGTCGGCGGCTTGGGCAAAGATCTCCGCCTTGGCCTCAAAACCAGTCCAAGGGCGAAGGGTAAAGCCGATGTAGCTCCCCGCCGGGTCCAGCTTGGCGCTCTCCAAAATACCGTCCACCGTGGCCGGGTCGGCGGCGGGAAGGATGACGGTGGGGTCGGCGGAGAGAATGACCTTGGGATGGGTAACGCCCATATCCTCCAATTCGGTCTTGGAGTGGGTGTCCCGAAGGGTGATCACATCCACCCGCTTTTGCAGCACCTTGGCGCACAGCCTCCGGTTGGAGGGATATTGGATGGGCCCGATGCCGCAGCCGTACATGATGACCGGGTTGCCCCGGACCTTGGCGGCCCAGATGGTGAAGAGGTAGAACCATAGGCTCCTGCGGCTGGTGGCGTCCTGCATGAGGGAGCCGCCGCCGTTGATATAAAGGCGGATCTTTCCCATCCGGTGGAGGAACCGGGGGACGTTGAAGGTATAGATGGCGTTGACCCGGTAGGTGAGCCGGGTCTCCTTGGGCCGCCGGGACAGGACCCACAGGGGAAGGTCCGGGTCCAGCTGCCGCATCTCCCGGACGATGGCCTCCAAAATAGCGTCGTCCCCGGCGTTGCCCCGGCCGTAGGCCCCGCAGATCAGCACCCCGTCCCGTTTGCCCGCCTTCCGCTCCTGACTGCGGAGGATGGAGCGGTAAATGGTGAGCTGCCGCTCCAAGGTGCTTTCCAGCGAAAATTGACTTTTGCCCTTCTCGTAGAGCCGGAGGCCCATGTGCTTCCGGAGCGTTTCATCGGCGGCCAAGGCGGCCAAGTGGCGGGCCAAGGTCTCGTGGTCCCCCGGTTCAAAGAGGAATCCGTTCACTCCGTGGTCGATGAGGTAGGGGACCCCTCCCACCCGGCTGGCCACAGTGGGCAGGCCTGCCCTCGCCCCCTCGGTGAGGGCGTAAGGGAAGGTCTCGGACAGGGAGGTGAGGGTATTGATGTCCAAGGCGTTGTAGTAGCTATCGGTATCGCTGACCCAGCCGGCAAGGCAGACCTCTCCGGATACGCCTAAGTCAGAGGAGAGCTTTTGGAGCATTTCCATCTGCTCGCCGTCCCCGGCGATGAGGAGCCGAAGCCGGGGTTGGGTCTGGTGAGCCTTGGCAAAGCCCCGGATCAGGGTGGCAATGTCCTTTACCGGATTCAGCCGGGCGGCAATGCCCACGATGACCGAATCTTGGGGCCAGTCCAAGTTCAGGCTTTGGAGATATGCCTCCCGGGACATGGCCGGGGTCCGGGGGGTGAAGTCCAGTCCGTTGTAAATGGTAAAAAGCCGGTCCGGATCAAAGCCCCGGGAGATGAGCAGGTCGGTGGTAGCGTCGGACACCCCGATCCGGTAATCCAAAAGCCGCAGGGCTATCGTATTGACGGCCCCGTAGGTATACTTGGCCAAGGGCCGGCCCAGATAGTCCAGCCGGTAGTCCGAGTGGACGGTGGACACCACGGGAAGGCCGGTGGACCTGCGCAGCAAAGCCCCCATCATGTTGCCCCGGGCCCCGTGGCAGTGGATGATGTCGTAGCCCCCGCTCTTGATGAACTGGGTCAGCTCCCGGCGGACGCGGAAAATATTATTGCCGGGAAAGATCACCGTCTCGATCCCCAGCTCCCGGGCCTCTTGGGCGAAGGGACCGTCGGTGAAGCAGACCATCGTCACATCGATGGACTTGCCCAGATTTTGAAGCAGCATGTGGACATGGGTCTTGGCTCCTCCCGTGTCGCCGCCGCTGATCAGGTGGATGACTTTCATAGGGTCCCTCCGAAAAAAGACTTGTGGGCGGATGAAAAGTATGGTAAAATACCTCATGTACCTATTTTACCACAAGCTGTAAAATATACAACCAGAAATCGACGGGGATTTTCCCGCCGTCCACAAGGAGAACAGAAATGAAAGACGGAAAATTGTTTGGTAAGATCAATATTATCGACCTGCTGGTGATCATTATGGCGGTGGTCATCGTGGTGGCCGTGGCCCTCAAGATGACGGGCCGCTTGGGCGCGGTGGTGCCCGAGGTGGGGACCAACATCACTTACACCGTCCGGGTGGAGCGGGTGGACGCTGAGGTCTATGAAAATGTGAAAAGCTTTATCGACGCCGCCCAAGCCGCCGGCAAGACGGGCGACCAGCTCATGTCCAACGGCGCCTGCCTGCCCGCTTACATCACCAAGGTAGAGGCGGTCCCCGCCCAAGAGAAAACCGAGATAGCGGTGGGGGATAACTATGTGGGCATCGTCACCTCCGGCAAGGACCTATTGGATCTGACCTTTACCGTGGAGGGCTATGTGGCCAACAACACCAAGACCGAGCTGGGCAGTCAGGAGGTCCGGGTGGGCAAGCGGCACATCGTCAAGACCACCCACTTTGAGTTGGAGAACGGCACCATCCTCTCCTGTGAGTGGGCCACCGGCACCTCGGCGGACAACTGAGAAGACCACAGCGGTGGGGCGGGGCTTTCCCCGCCCCGCTTTTTATTGCAACGGAAGGAAGGAAAGTCCTATGTGGACTGCCCTGTCGCAGGCGGAAGGTCCCTTTCTGCTCTGGGTCCAAGAATTTCTTCGCCAGCCTTGGCTCAGCCCCATTGTGGCCTTTTATACCAAGCTGGGAGACCAAGGGATCATCTGGATCGCCGCCTGTCTCCTGCTGCTCCTGTGGCCCAAGACCCGGCGGGCGGGCTGGGCGGGGGTATTCGCCCTGCTTTTGAGCCTTCTTTGCACCAATATCCTCCTGAAGCACCTTTTCACCCGGACCCGGCCTTGGCTGGTGATCGAGGGGCTTGTTCCTCTGGTGGCGGAGAGGGACCCCAACTCCTTTCCCTCGGGCCACTCCAGCGCGGCCCTGGCCTGCGCGGCGGCCTGGTGGCGGTATCTGTCCAAGCCGTGGCGCTTCACAGCAGCGGCGTGCGCCCTCTTGATGGCCCTGTCCCGGCTCTATGTGGGAGTGCACTTCCCCAGCGACGTGCTCTGCGGCATTTTAGTGGGCGTCTTCTGCGGCTGGGGAGGCTGGAAGCTGGAGGAGAGAAAAGCGAATTTTCGAAAATCTTAAAGACCGCGCAATTTTTTCTTCCAAATCGGCTGATAGAATGAAAGCCGACAAGGAGGGAACAAGATGGAGCGTAAACTTTCTTTGACCAGCTTCGGATTAAAGCGGGTGGCGGTGGCCAGTATGGTCATCGACCACATCGGGTCCTTTCTCTTGGGGGCGATGCTGCTGCCCTACAAGACAGGGGGAACGCTGGTGGTGGACCAAAACTCCCCCATATCCCTGTGGCGCATCATGCAGGCCAAGGACCTGTGCGATATGCTGGGCCGGGCGGCCTTTCCCATCTTCTGCTTTCTGATGGTGGAGGGCTTCCTCCACACCCGGGACCGGGTGGGCTACGGAGTGCGGATGGCCCTGTTTGCCCTGATCTCCGAGATCCCCTACGATCTGGTCCAGTTCCATACCCCCTTTTCCCTCCGGCTCCAGAACGTTATGTTCACCCTGACGGTGGGCATCCTCACCCTGCTGGCTGTCAGCAAGGCGGAGGAGCGGTGGAGAGAGGCTCCTGGTCCCCGCTGGGCCGCCACAGCAGCCCTGACGGCGGCGGGGATGGGGCTTGCCCTGCTGGTCCGGGGGGAGTATGTGTTCCTTGGGGTCCTGTCGGCAGCGCTGGTGTACCTTCTGCGGGACAGGGGCCGCCTTCGGATCGCGGGGCTGGCGCCCCTCTTGGTGGTGTCTCCGTGGACCCTTCTGGCAGTGCCCTTCCTGCTCCTTTACAATGGGGAGAGGGGAAAGGGTTCCAAGTGGTTTTTCTATGTATTCTACCCCGCCCACTTTCTGGTCTTTGCCGCCTTGGCGGCGTGGATCGGAGGAGGAATATAAAGCAGAGCAAAAGGTCCCGCCGAATGTTCGGCGGGACCTTTTTATGGGGTGAGGACGTCATACCGCAAAAGCCCGTCCACCCGGTGGGAGAGAAACAGCCGGGGCCCCTCAGACCGGGCGGAGATGGGACGGGGAAGGACCTTGGGCGGGGAATAGCCCTCCCGCAGAAGGATCTTCCGTCCCAAGGTCAGGTGGGGGATATAGGGGCGGTCCTCCGGGGAAAGACCCTGCTCCCGGAGAGACTTGACCAGTTGGGCCTGAACCTTCATAAGGGCGGCACAGGGGGCGGGGGAGAGATACCAGATCCCGCCCTCAAAGCAGTGGAGGCCCTCAAAAATAAGGGATAAGGGGGCCGAGGGGACGGCGTCCAAGGCGGCAAAGGCCGCAGGGAGCCGCCCCTCCTCCACCTCCCCTAAAAAAGCCAAGGTCAGGTGAAAATTGCTTGGGGCGGTAAAGCTTCCCTTTACTGCGTTTTTCTCCAGCGGCCTTTGAGCCAGCAAAAAATCCCGCCGGACCTGATGGGAAAAGGGGAGACCGATAAAAAGTCTCATAGTTATGTAAACCTCCCCTGAATGAGAGCCAGCTTTTTCTCCCGGGGGAGGGCTTTCACCGCCAGCTCCCGCTTGAGGGCGGCGGACTTGTCGGCCCACTCCTCCTGATAGACTAACCGCAGGGGACCGCGTCCCCGGGTATATTTGGCGCCCTTGCCGCTGCGGTGGGCAGCAAGACGTTTGGCGACGTCGTTGGTGATACCCGTATAGAGGGTATCGTCGCCGCAGCGAAGGATATAGAGATAGTAGGGCATGAAGATCTCCCCTTTGTTCCTATGTACCCCCTGAAAAGGGGGGCGGCAGTTATTTGCAGCCGCAGGTGGAGCCGTGGTTGCCCAGCTGGAAAGAGGCGCACTCGGTGGACTCGCACTTGCTCACGTCCTTGCAGGTGCAGCCCACGGAAATGGACTGGAGCGTGCACATTCCGGCGGCGCCGGAGTGGTAGGCGCAGGAGTCCACAGAGCATTTGATGCTGGGGTTGCCGTTGGTATCCCGTTTCATAGTCAAAATCCCTCCCTCATTTGCCCCTTATGGGGTATGGCGTTAGTATGCGCCCCGGGGGGAGAGTCTATGCCCGCCTTTTTCCTCCATTATAGCCGCTGTATCTAAAACTGGCAAGTCAAAAGAAGCCCTCCCGCCGCATAGGATGGGCTGGAGGTGAGACAATGAACCTGAAAAACAATAAAGTCACCGTGGGGGAGCTGATGGACTACGCCCCGGCAAAGGCGGTGGTACAAAAACGTTTCCCGATGGTGATGCGCCATCCTATGATGGGGGCGGCCCGGACCATGACTTTGGAGCAGATCTTGGCGGTGGCGCAGGCTTATGTGCCCCAAAAGAAGCTGGAGGAGACTCTTAACGAGCTTCGGAAGGTCTGAAGCGGACATACCACCGCAGTCCCTGCGTGCCTGACCGGCGGAGAAGGAACAGGGAGGTAGCGGCGTCTCCCAAGTAAAAAAGGGCCATAGGGATGGTGAAGGCGTCAGGGATCAGGGCCAGCCGGGGGGCAAGCCAAGGCTGGACCCAGTAGACCAGCGGCAGGGCCAAAAGTCCCCAGAAAAGGCTGAAGACCAGGCACACCCTCCCCTGAAGATTCCAGGGGAGGAGACTGTAATCCCAAAAAGGGGCCAGGGCGAAGGTCTCGTAAAAGACGGCAAAAGCCCATTCTACCACCGTGGCCGCCAAGGCTCCGCCCAGGTAGAGTGATACAGGGGAGGCCTTGACCCATCCCGGCAGAGCCAAAATGGCCAGCGCGCCCACTCCGTATACCGGACAGACCGGGAGGATCAGATGACATTTCCGATCCCGCTTTGGGTGGCGGACCAGCCGGGCAAAGGCGATCTCAAAGAGAAAGCCCAAAAAGCTGTAGAGCAAAAACTGCCAAAAGAGGGTTTTCATACATTAGCTCCCTTCCGTTTCTCCTATCATTACCGGGATGAGGAGAAGCATACAGGGGAGATGATGGCAGAACAAAACACCGCCGCCCGTTATGGGCGGCGGTGTTTTGTGGTTTGTCCGAACAGCATTTCCGGAAAGGAAACTGTGTTCGGCTCCATCTTTCATGGTGACCCGGCGGGGGCTCGAACCCCGGACAACCGGCTTAAAAGGCAGGTGCTCTACCGACTGAGCTACCGGGTCATATCTATATCAAAAACGTGGGATGCGAACTTCCCCCGTCTTTTGCCCTTTACCAAATCAAAACGAAAGCTTCGATTTGGAGAGGAAAAACAGGATCGCGGATGTGGAGACCTCCCCACAGGGGAAGTCGGAACGGAGCAAGCCTGTTTTGACAACGTGGCAGGGATGGCTGGAATCGAACCAGCGATGCGGGAGTCAAAGTCCCGTGCCTTGACCGCTTGGCTACACCCCTGTATCAAAGCCGCAGGGCCGAAGCCGCTGCTCCGGCCCTGTAGCCTTCTGGGGTGGGCGAAGGGACTCGAACCCTCGACACTCGGAACCACAATCCGATGCTCTACCAAC
>CATKDV010000068.1:0-1034 GCA_949746985.1 uncultured Eubacteriales bacterium
GGTCATCGGCTTCCCCTCCTACCTCTGGTTCGGCCTCCGGCGCATGGAGGAGCTGGGCCTGCAGGTGAAGCTCCCCAAGTCCTCCCGGATCATCCTGGCGGGGGGCTGGAAACAGCACGCCGCCCAGGAGGTGGACAAGCATACCCTCTACGCCCTGGCGGAGAAGGTCCTGGGTATCCCCGAGGAGAACATCAACGAACTTTTTGGGGCCGTGGAGCACCCCGTTTTTTATAACACCTGTGAAAACCACCACTTCCATATCCCCATCTACGGCCGGGTCCTCATCCGGGACCCGGACACCCTGGAGCCGGTGCCTATGGGGCAGGTGGGCCTTGTGAACCTCATCTCCCCCCTCATGACCGCCACCCCCACCCTCAGCGTCATGACCGACGACCTGGGCTATCTCACCCCCGGGGAGGCTTGCCCCTGCGGGAAAAAGAGCCCCTATCTCACCATCCTGGGCCGGGTGGGCATGTCCGACATCCAGACCTGCGCCGCCGGGGCCTCGGAACTTCTCGGAAAGGGGGAAGCCTTTTGATCTTCGCCAACGGAAACCTTCTGCCCGATTCGGAGCGAAAGACCCTCCTCGCCCACCTGGAGGAGCAGATCAACGCCGTCCGTTTGCAAGAACCTCTCCGGGCCGAGACGGTGATAAACGCCGTGGACGCTTTGGGGAAACGGCTGTCCAGCGGAGAATTTGACTCCCTTTTGTCCCAATTTCTCCCCGCCAACGTGACCCTGGACGACCTTCTCCCCCTCCTGACCCGGCAGGCCATCGAGGCCAAGCTCACCGCCGAGCTTGGCCCGGACCCCTTTGGGGACAGGGCCTTCCCCGGCACCACTGCCCGCGCTCTGCCCCTGGGGACCCTCCTCCACATCGCCCCCGGCAATATGCCGGGCCTTCCGGTCTACACCGCATTGGAGGGGCTTCTCACGGGCAACGTGAATCTGGTGAAACTGCCCCACGGCGACAAGGGCCTCAGCCTGGCGGCCTTCCGCCTTCTGGTGGAGCAGGAGCCAAAGCTGGCCCCCTA
>CATKDV010000069.1:0-5724 GCA_949746985.1 uncultured Eubacteriales bacterium
GTCCGCGGGGGTCCAGCCTGCGGGCAGGTCCGCAGCCATGGCGGGAGCGGCCAGAGAGGCCGCCATGGCGAGGGACAGGAGCAGGGACAGGAGCTTTTTGCTCATTTTCATGGATATCACCTATTCCTTCCAAGTATTTTAGGAAACCTCAGTTTCCTGGTAGAGATAATTGTAACAAATCAATGGCAAAAATACAATAGGAAATCCAAAATAAAAGGCGCATATTTGTGCACTTTCCCCACAATCAAAAGGGCCGGCCCCCGAAGAATTCTTTTGGGGGCCGCTCTGCCATAAGCCCGCCGGGATACGGGCAAATTCCGCCCAGGACAGGTCCTTGTCCGGCATCATGTCTCCAGTCTCGCCGCCCTGCGTCAGGCCGGAGCCGTCCAGGATCTGCCGGCCGGTGCCCCGCACCGGACATACAACGTTATTCCAGGGGCAGAGGGTCCGACAGATGATCTCCCCCGCGTCCGCTGCGGTCCGGATGTTGCCTCCCACCCAGAGGGCGATGTCCACGGTATATTCGGCGGCGGCGTACATATGATGGAAAGCATCGGTGCGGAAGTCGGAAATGCGGAATCCTGCTTGCGGCCCATACGCACGCCGCTCTCGTCATGGATGGGCAGGGCCACCTGCTTGGCAAAATCACAGCCGGTCTGGACGTGGCCGTCAATAAAGGCGGTGAGCCCGGCGGTGTTCCGGCTCACATCCCGGGCAGGTATCGGGGACAAAGGCCGGGACCGGCAGCGTCAGCGCCATCACCAGGAAAAGGAGCCGTTTGCTCTTTTCATCGCTGCCACCTTTTCCATTTTGTTGAAAAAAATTCCCGGAATTTCCACGGAAAATCATAGCAATATAACGATTTTGGAGCAATTCCTTTTGGGCTGCCCGCCTGTCCCCTCCCCCTATCCATCCGGCATTCCTAAACGGTCCGACCATTTTCCACATTTTAGGGGCAACATCCCCCTTGCATCGACACTTTTTTTGTGGTAGTATGGACCATGCGCCACAGAGCGGTCTTCCGCTCCGCGGCGTACAAATCAAAATGATACAAGGAAAGAAGGAGACTGCAAAATGAACAAGAAATTTGGCGCACTGCTGCTGGCTCTGACCATGGTGCTGGGCCTGGCCGCCTGTGGCGGCAAGGAGCCCGAGCCCACCGCCGAGCCCTCCGTGGAACCCACTGTGGAAGCCTCCGTGGAGCCCACTGCCGAGCCCACTGTGGAGCCCACCGCCGAGCCTTCCGAAGAGCCCTCCGTGGAGCCTTCCGAAGAGCCCTCCGTGGAGCCCACCACCGAAGCTACCGCCAAGCCCTCCGTGGAGGCTAAGCCCACCCCTACGCCCGAGGCTAAGCCCACCGTGGAGCCCACTGTGGAGCCTACTCCCGAGCCCACTCCCGAGCCCGCCCCCAAGACCTATAAGGACGGTACATATACCGCCTCCGCCCAGGGCTTCGGCGGGAGCGTCACCGCTACGGTCACCATCGCCGACGACGTGATCACCTCTGTGACCCTCACCGGCGCCGACGAGACTCCCGCCATTGGCGGGGCCGCGCTGGAGACCCTGGCCGCCAACGCCAAGGCCAGCGGCGCCGCCATGGACGGCGTTTCCGGCGCCACAGTGACCTCCGGCGCCGCCAAGGATGCCGTGTCCTCCGCTCTGGCTCAGGCCAAGAACTGATCCAAAGGGAACCTGCTTCCATAACCAACGGGGGCGGAGGTCCGAAGATTTCTTCGGACCTCCGCCCCCGTTCTTTTTGTGGAAAAGTACCAAAAATCTCAGAAAATGATTTCTGTGATTTACATATATCGGCGGCAGGTATATAATATAATTGCCATACTAATTGTTGGAAGAGATTCCAAAAAAGTAAAGGAGAGTATGTGTATGAAGAAACGCCTCACAGCCCTGGCCATGGCCTTTGCCATGGTCCTGGGAACGGTCGCTCTGGCGGCCGGGACGGAAAAGAGCATCACCGTCTCCCCCATGACCCTGACCATCAACGGCCAGACCGTCACTCCCACCAAGTCCAACGGAGCCGCCGCCGAGGTCTTCGCCTACGACGGGGCCACCTACGTGCCTCTGCGCTACCTCAGCGAGCTGCTGGGGATCCAGGTGGAGTGGGACAAAAATGACCCCAACACCGCCAAGCTGGTCAGCGACCAGCTCACCCTCCCCACCACCGGCTATAAGGACGGCACCTTCACCAGCAGCGCCAACGGCATGGGCGGCGCGGTAAAGGTCTCCGTCACTGTGGCGGGCGGAAAGATCACCAACGTAGAGGTTCTGGAGCACAAGGAGACCCCGGGCATCTCCGACCCCGCCCTGGAGAAGGTCCCCGCCGCCATCGTGGCGGCCAACTCCGCCCAGGTGGACGGGATCGCGGGCGCCACCATGACCTCCAACGCCATCAAGGAGGCCGTGACCAAGGCCCTCAATGGCGAGGGTGAGCAGACCGTCGCCGAGCTGCAGCTCACCGTGGAGCCTGACGTCATCGTGGTGGGCGCCGGTATGGCCGGCCTTACCGCCGCCGTCCGGGCCTCTGAGCTGGGAGCCAAGGTCCTGGTCCTGGAGCAGAACTACCGGGTGGGCGGCTCCGCCAACACCGCCGGCGGCTCCATCTCCGGCGCGGGCTACCGCATCCAGAAGGAGGCCGGCATCGAGGACAATCCCGAGGCCTTCTATAAGGACTTCGTGGACATGGGCGGCGGGGAAAAGAACATGAATCCCGCCATCGCCCACGTCCACGCCCAGCGGGCGGGAGAGGCCATCGACTGGCTCCAGGACTACGTAGGCGTAGAGTTCGGCTCCACCGTGGACAGCGGCGGATACCTGACCATGAACACCTTCCGGGTGACCTACACCGCGGGCGGCGCGGCCTCCGGCGGCGGCCTGTACTTTGTGAAGGCCCTCTCCGCCAAGCTGGATGAGGCCGTCAAGGCCGGTACCGCCCAGGTCTGCGTGGACACCAAGGTCACCGACGTGATGCTGGACAGCAAGGGCGACGTCTGCGGCGTCAAGGTGGGCGACCGGGAGATCAAGGCCCCCTCCGTGGTCATCGCCACCGGCGGCTACGGCTACAGCGAGAAGTGGCTGAAGGAGTATAACTTCACCAACATCACCTCCAACGACCCCTCCACCGCCATCGGCAGCGGCCTGGACTTCGCCCACACCGTGGGCGCCGCCTTCGACAACATGGACTACTGCTCCTGCTACGGCGGCTCCGTCCCCGTCAGCGGCTTCCAGGCCTCCCTGCGCTGCAACATCAACTATAACGGCGCCATCTGGGTCAATACCGCCGGCGACCGGGTCTTCAACGAGCCCGCCGCCACCTCCATGGACAAGCGCACCGTGTGGCGGACCACCGACCAGAACACCATCTATGTGGTCCTCACCAAGGACATGATCACCGAGGACAAGGCCCTGTTCTCCGGCATGATGAGCAACTCCGCCGGCTTCACCAACGAGGAGAAGATCGCCGAGCTCATCGAGAAGGGCTATATGTTTGAGGCCGGCTCCATCGAGGCCCTGGGCGAGAAGATCGGCGCCAAAAACCTGGCCGCCACCGTGGCCCAGTACAACAAGGACTGCGCCGCCGGCAAGGACAGCGTCTTCGGCCGGACCGACAACCTTCTGCCCCTGGAGGGCGACACCACCTACTACGCCGTCCTCACCTGGCCCTACCTGATGATGACGGCGGGCGGTCCCCGGATCAACGAGAACGCCCAGATGGTCCGGGAGAACGGCTCCGTGGTGGGCGGCGCCTACCTGGCCGGCGAGATTATCGGCTCTGCCAACATTGCCGGACACAACACCATCGGCGGCATCGGCCACGGCATGTGCGCCACCTGGGGCCGCATCGCCGCGGAGAACGCCTGCAAGAACGCGGGCATCGCGGTAAAATAAATCCCACTTCCGAAAGCCCAGACCCAAGCCCGGCGGAGAGGATCTCCGCCGGGCTTTTCTTTTAAAGCGGACTTCTCTCCAAATTGTGAAAAATTTGATTTACAAGGGCAGCCGCCGCATGTATAATAAGTTTATCCGGGTTATAACAAACTCGAATACAATTATAAAAGGAGAGAATGCACATGAAGAAACGCATCGCCGCTCTCGGCCTGGCCCTCGCCATGGTCATGGGCACGGTCGCCCTGGCGGCCGGAGCAGAACAGACCATCACCGTGACCCCCATGGGCCTAACCGTCAACGGCCTGGAGGTCACCCCCACCAAGTCCAACGGGGAAGCCGCCCAGGTCTTCGCCTACGACGGAGCCACCTACGCCCCCATCCGTTACATTGCTGAGCTTCTGGGTATCCAGGTGGACTGGGATAAAAACGATCCCAATTCCGCCAAACTGGAGGGCGTGCCCGGTATGCCCTCCGCCCCCAAGGCGGCTCTCAGCTTCACCGCCGGCACCTACACCGCCGAGGCCCAGGGCAACAACGGCCCTGTGAAGGTGGAGCTCACCGTCTCCGCCGACGCCATCACCGCCGTGAAGGTGACCGAGCAGGCCGAGACCCCCTCCATCGCCGGCCCCGCCCTGGAGCGGATCCCCGCCGCCATCGTGGCCAACCAGTCCCTGAAGATCGACGCGGTCACCGGCGCCACCAATACCAGCAAGGCCATCCTCTCCGCCGTTGAGGAGGCCGTCAAGCAGGCCGGCGGCGATGTGGAGGCCCTGAAGAACGCCTCCGTATCCACCAGTCGTCCCGTAGGCGACCAGGCCCTCACCGCCGACGTGGTGGTCATCGGCGCCGGCGGCGCCGGCCTTGCCGCCGCTCTGGAGGCCAAGGACCAGGGCGCCGGAAAGGTGATCCTGCTGGAGAAGATGGCCGCCATCGGCGGCACCACCTTCACCTCCCAGGGACTGATCGGCGGCTACGACAGCAAGCTGCAGAAGTCCAAGGGCGTGGAGCTCACCTTTGAGCAGATGTACGATAACCTGATGAACAACGCCTCCTACCACCTGGATCAGGCCCTGACCACCATCACCCTCAAGAAGAGCGGCGAGACGGTGGACTGGCTCAGCGACCGGGTGAAGCTGGACATCAACGACGTGAAGGTGGGCTACGGTCCCCTTCAGATGATGCACACCGTCAACGGCGGCGGCGCCGCCATGGCCGAGCCCTTCTCCAACGCCCTGAAGGAGGCCGGCGTGGAGCTCATGCTGGAGACCCGGGCCACCGAGCTCATCACCGACAACAGCGGCGCCGTGGTGGGCGTCCGGGCTGAGAATGGCGGCTCCAAGGTGGAGATCGCCGCGGGGAGCGTGGTCATCGCCACCGGCGGCTACGCCTACAACCCCGAGCTTACCGCCCGCCTCACCCCCGAGCTGGCCGGCACCTGGGGCGTGGGCTTCCCCGGCTCCACGGGCGACGGCATCATCATGGCCAGCAACGTGGGCGCCGCCCTGACCCACACCGACGACATGATGTGCGTGCTCAAGGACTACACCATCATGTCCGAGCACAACGGCACCTCCAACTCCGCCAACAACAACGGCTTTATGAACCTGCCCAACATGATCCTGGTGGGCGCTGAGGGTAAGCGCTTCGTCAACGAGAAGGACCAGGGCTACATGACCCAGAAGCTCAACGCCCCCATCTTCGACCAGATGCACAAGGACAAGCTGGGCTATGTCTGGGCCATCTCCGACCAGGCCGCCGTGGACGCCACCAACGGCCGCACCAAGCGGAACGAGGGCCTGAGCTATGTCACCGGCAACACCA
>CATKDV010000070.1:0-1075 GCA_949746985.1 uncultured Eubacteriales bacterium
ATTGCGCTTTGGGGAAAAATACCGTATAATACCCTTATCAGAAAGGATGATGCTCATGCTTCTCCGGCTTCTCGCCGTGGGCGATGTGGTGGGGCAGGGTGGGTTGGACTGCCTGGGCCGCCATCTGCGCTCGGTAAAAAAACTCCATAACGCGGACTTCACCGTGGTCAACGGGGAAAACGCCTCGGGGGTGGGGCTGACCCCCAGGCAGGCCCAGAGCATTTTTGACGCCGGGGCCGACGTGATCACCCTGGGGAACCACACCTGGAACCGGCTGCAGATCAAGGATTTTCTGGAGGAGTGCCCCTATATCCTCCGGCCCGCCAACTATCCCAAGGGCCTGCCGGGGCGGGGGTACGGGGTCTTTGACGGGCCGAGGGGGCTGCGGGTCGGGGTGATGAACCTCATCGGGCGGCTGGAGCTGCCTCCCCACAACGACAGTCCCTTTACCACCGCCGACCACCTTTTGAAGGAGACGGACGCGGATATCGTGGTGGTGGACTTCCACGCCGAGGCCACCAGCGAGAAGGGGGCCATGGGCTACTATCTGGACGGGCGGGTCCAGGCGGTGTGGGGGACCCACACCCATGTGCCCACGGCGGACTGTCAGGTGCTGCCCCAGGGGACGGGGTTCGTCACCGACCTGGGGATGACGGGGCCGGTCCGGTCGGTGCTGGGCATTAAGCCAGAGCAGTCGGTGAACCTGTTTTTGGGCGGGCTTCCCCAGCGGTTTGAGGAGGCGGAGGGGCCCTGTAAGCTGAACGGGGTTCTTTTTGCCATTGATACAGAGACAAAGAAATGCGTTTCTGTGGAACGGGTGGATATTCAAGATTAAGGAGGTTTCCTCCATGCTTCATATTTTACACGCCGCCGACCTTCATCTGGACGCGCCCTTCGCCGCTCTGCGGTTGGAGCAGGCCCGGCAGAGGAGGGCGGAGCAGCGGCTGCTGCTGGACAAGCTGGCGGACACCGCCATTGAGCGGGGGGCCGATCTGGTGGTGCTGGCCGGGGACCTTTTGGATTCCGGACAGACCTACCGGGAGACCGCCCAGGCTTTGGCCGCCGCTTTGGGGCG
>CATKDV010000071.1:0-3777 GCA_949746985.1 uncultured Eubacteriales bacterium
ACGCTTGTTGACGATGGGGATCCCGAACTCAGCCTCGATATCCTCCCCGGTTTTCACCAGGTCTTTGGCCGAGCGGACGATCTTCTCATAGATCTTCTCGCAGGCCGCTTTGGGGTCCGGATCGCAGCAGTCCAGCAGAGACACCCCCATGGTGATGGTCCGCACGTCCAGGTGCTGCTGGTCGATCATATGGATGGTATCTAAAATTTCATTGGAATTGAACATGGGCATGGCTATCACCTCTCAAATGCGGTGCATGGCATTAAAAATATCTTCTCTCTGCGCATGGATGACCAGACCTTGGGCCTTGCCATCCTCCTCCAGCAGCTTTACAAGCTCCGCAAAGGGCACCTTGGCCCCCTCGGCATCCACCAGCATGATCATGGTGAAATACTCCTGAAGGATGGTCTGGCTGATGTCCAGCACATTGACCCCCTGCTGGCTCAAGAGGGCGCAGACCCGGGCGATGATGCCCACCTGGTCTTTTCCGATCACAGTGACGATGGCTCTCATGATAAAAATGCCTCCTTTGTATTGCGGTACACCCAAATGGCGCTTATAACGTCGGCGCAGAACACAAACTGCAAGATCCCGTTGACAATGGCAGCTCTCGCGGTAAGCCTTCCCTCCATCCGGCACCGCAGGACGGCGGCAAGACCCACAAGACCGCTGAGGGCAATGGTCATCACGTCCACCGCCCAAATCAGGGCCGGCACCATGGGAATCACAAACAGAAAAAGGGCTCCAAGGAACAACACGATATAGTTCTGAATGTGGAACAGTTTTATGAGCATACTGGCCAGAGCCAGCTTCCGCCCCTCCCATTTGCCCCAAAAACTCTGCCAAAAGGTAATGATGGTCCCTACAAGTCCTGCCAGCCAGAAAAGCCCCAGCAAAATCACAGGGGAAACCCCAGGCGGCTCACGCCCACCCACGTCCGCTATACGCCCCACGATCCAGATGGTGTAAGGAAAAGCCGCCACCGGCAGGAGCACGATCCACTTCATGATCTTCATCCGTCGGCTCCCTCACTGCAGCTCATCCAACGTCAGCTCGAAGGCGGGGAGGAAGTGCTCCATAAAGTAATCCAGAGCGGGCAGGTCCATCTGCTCCAGAGCCTTCCGGGTCTGCTCCGAGGCCAGGGTGAACTCGTTGTTGCCCGCCTTCACTTCCTCCAGGCACTTGATATGGGCGGAGAGCTTGTCGGCGGCCTTCACAATGGCAAGCAATTCCGGGTCCAGCTCCTCCCGGACGTAGGGGGCGAACTCCCCCCGCAGCTCCTCCGGCAGAAGGGACAGAAGCTTATCCGCCGCTACCCGTTCCACCGCCTTGTAGGCCTCCTTGATGGCCGGGTTGTCGTACTTCACAGGGGTGGGCAGGTCCCCGGTCAAAATCTCCGAGGCGTCGTGGTAAAGCCCGGCGATGGCGGCCTCGCCGGGGTCCACGGGGGAACCGAACCTCTCCCGGCCAATGACGGCCAAGGCGTGAGCAAGCACCGAGACCATGTGAGAGTGCTCCTGGATGTTCTCCACCTGGGTGTTGCGCATAAGTCCCCAGCGGTCGATGTACCTCATCCGTCCCAGCAGGGCAAAAAAATTATAGCTCATAGGCCCCTCCCCGGCGTTTTCCCTCTGGACGAACGCCGCTTTCTTCTATATAATAATGGATTGATTATACACCATCCCCACCCCATCTTTCAAGCAAAACCACTGTTCGGGAGGGCTAAACTGTGAAAATTGCCATCTACACCCTGGGCTGCAAGGTGAACCAGTACGAGACCCAGGCCATGGAGGCCGAGCTTCTCCGCCGGGGCCACCAGCTGGTCCCTTTTGAGGACACCGCTGACGCCTACATCATCAACACCTGCGCCGTTACCGCCATGAGCGGGCACAAGTCCCGGCAGATCATCCGCCGGGCCCAAAAGCAGAATCCCGCCGCCGTGGTGGGAGTGTGCGGCTGTTACTCCCAGACCGATCCCCAAGCGGTGGCGGAATTGGGGGTAGACCTGGTATCCGGTCCCAGCGGGCGGATGGCCTTTCTGGACCATCTGGAGCGGTTAGGGGCGGCGCGGCAGGAAACGCCCACCGTCACCGTTGAAAATATTATGTCAACCCGAATCTTTGAGGAGCTGCCTGCCGGAGGGCTGGAGGGGCGGACCCGGGCCATGCTGAAGGTGGAGGACGGCTGCGTCAACTTCTGCTCCTACTGTATCATCCCCTACGCCCGGGGGCCGGTGCGGTCCCTGCCCTTGGAAAAGGCGGTGGCAGAGGCTAAGGCTTTGGCGGAAAAAGGATACAGGGAGATCGTTCTCACAGGGATCGAAATCTCCTCCTGGGGCCAGGATCTACAGTGCGGACTTACCCTTACCGATCTGGTGGAGGCCGTCTGCGCCGCCGCTCCCAGTTGCCGGATACGGCTGGGAAGTCTTGAGCCCCGGACCGTCACGGAGGATTTCTGCCGCCGGACATCCAGTTTACATAATTTGTGTCCCCATTTCCATCTCTCGCTGCAGTCGGGCTGTGACGCCACTCTGAAGCGGATGAACCGGAAGTACGATACCACCCGGTATTATGAGAGCGTGGAGCTGCTGCGCAAATATTATGTCAACCCAGGGATCACCACCGACCTCATCGTTGGCTTCCCCGGCGAGACGGAGGATGAATTTGCTCAAACCCTGGAATTTCTCAAAAAATGTGCCTTTACCGCCATGCACATCTTCCCCTATTCCCGCCGTCCGGGGACCCCGGCGGACAAAATGCCTGACCAGACGCCCAATGCGGCAAAGGAGGAGCGGGCCCACCGGGCCGCGGCGGTGGCGGACAGTATGCAGAGGGACTATCTTCAAAGCCTTGTGGGACAAACGCTCCCCGTTCTCTTTGAGGAGAAGAAAAACGGGCTTTGGCGGGGCCATACGCCCAATTATTTGGAGGTCTATGTGGAATCCGATATGAGTTTACATAATATTGAAATGGCTGTTTCGATCTCCGAAGTCAAGGGAAATTCTCTCCTCGGCTGTGTGTAAAACCCGTCGGGGGGCCGCTCTTTACCACAATGACCAATTCCCTTCCCCCATCTATCCAACAAATCAGACGCTAATATTAGGAGGGTAAATATGCTTGATACGATACCTAACGAAGAAGAAATGACCGCTTTAGTCGGGAAATCTCTATACGGTATATGGAATAAGTTATGTGCTCTCATCGAAGAAAAATATGATATGGAGCGTTTGTGGGATAAAGGCGGCAAGGCATGGAAATATGAATATAAATATCGCCGGGGCGGCAAAACGCTGTGCGCCTTATATGCAAGAGATAACTGTGTGGGGTTTCTGGTCATCTTGGGGAAAGACGAGCGGTTAAAATTTGAAGCGGATCGAGAAAATTATTCAAAAGAAGTTCAAAAAGTGTATGACGAAGCTCAAACTTACCATGATGGGAAATGGATCATGTTTGAGCCGGCGGACACTTCTTTGTTTCATGATTTCATAAGACTGCTGCAAATCAAGCGAAAGGCAAACAGAAAGTGAACTATTTTATTGAGACCCTACGACTTTGTATTTATCGGGCAGTTATCCTCCATGGATAACTGCCTATTTCAGAAAAATTTAGGAACCAACCGCCAGCCGCGCAAACGGTAAAGGAGTGATGGATTTTCCCATCTTGCCACTGTCCTTTTTTTATGTTAAAATGACTTGATATGTCAAAATCTCCCCAAGGTGGTGGATATATGGCGGAAAAAATCAATGGGCGGGTAGCATATGCCGACCTTTTGCGGGTG
>CATKDV010000072.1:0-3384 GCA_949746985.1 uncultured Eubacteriales bacterium
AACTTGATGTGACCGAAAGCACTTTCCACCAAGGCTTCCGGGGTAACGCCGCCGTATTTGGCCAGAAGGGGTTTTTCCAGAGAGCCGCCGTTGACTCCGATCCGGATGGGAAGTCCTTTCCCTTTACAGGCGTCCGCCACGGCGGCCACTTTCTCGGGACCGCCAATGTTTCCCGGGTTGATGCGGACCGCGTCGCAGCCCTGGCGAACGCACTCCAGGGCCAGCTTGTAATCGAAGTGGATATCCACCACCAGAGGGATGGATATCCGAGACCGGATCTCCCCCACCGCCTGGGCCGCCGCCATATCGGGGACAGCCACCCGGATGATCTCGCACCCGGCGGACTCCAGCCTCTTGATCTGGGCCACGGTGGCCTCCACGTCCTGGGTGGGGGTGTTGCACATGGACTGGATGGAGACGGGGGCGCCCCCTCCCATCAGCACGTCCCCCACCCTGATCTGTCTCGTCATGACACTACACCCCAAACTTTTTCAGAATATCGCTGATGGTCACCGCCAGCATCAGGGCCATAAGACAGGCAAACCCTGCCGCCGACACCCATCCCAGGTACTTGGGATCCATCTTTTTCTTGGTGAAGGCGGTATAGACCCCATTCACCCCCATGAAAAAGATCTGTCCTCCGTCCAGGGCGGGAATGGGCAGCAGGTTCATCACCGCCAGGTTGATGGAGATGAAGGAGGTAAAGCTGAGGATCCCCTGCAGCGCCCCCAAAAAGGCGGAGCTTCCCGCCGCCTCGGCGGCCTCCGCCCCCGCTTGGCCCACCTGGCCCACCATGTCGATGATACCCACAGGGCCGGACATATCCCGCAAGCCCACAGCTCCCCGTAAAAGCTCACTCAAGCTGTACCAGACCATGCGTACATTGTCCGCCGCCTCCAGCCAAGTATATTTCAGCTTGGCCAGGAGGGTGGCCTCCTCAAACTCCTGCATATAGATCCCCAGCATGAGCCGCTCCGAACCGTCGGACTGGGTCACTGCGGTCAGGGGAACCCCTGGAAGGGAGAGCTTTTTCCCCTCCCGCTCCACCTCCAGATCCACCTGGTTTCCTGTTATACGGCTCAGGAAAAAGGACACGTCGGGCTGAAGATAGACGGCGTGGCCGTCCACCCGGGTGATCCTGTCCCCCGCCTGAAGGACCCCTTGGGCCTGAGCGGTCACATCCGTGGAAAAGCCGGAGATCACCGGCGTCAGAAAGCCCTCTGCCGGGGCCAGCAGAACCAAAATGATGATCAATCCGGTGAGGAAGTTCAGAAAGACTCCCGCCAGCAGGATGATGAGCCGCTGATACCAGGGGCGGTTGGGGAAAGCCCGAGGGTCGGAGGATTTGCCCTCCTCCTCCCCCTCCATAGCGCAGAAGCCGCCGATGGGGAGCAGGCGGAGGGAGTACTCCGTCTCCTTCCCCTGCTTGTGCAGGAGCAGAGGACCCATGCCGATGGCGAACTCGTTGACCTTTACCCCGCAGAGCTTGGCGGCGGCAAAGTGACCGAACTCGTGAAGAGCGATAAGAATACCGAACATAAGGATGGCGATTACAATGTATAGCAAGGGGCACCTCCAAAAGTTAAGATCAGGGACGGGCCGCTGGGGACATCGGCCCCTACGACGCCGCGGCGCGGGCGGCCCGGTCGGCAGCCAGAATGTCCTCCAAGGTGGGATCGGGAAGCGCCCGCACCTTTTCCATGGCCCGCTCCACCTTGCGGGGAATGTCCATAAAGCCGATCTTCCCTGCCAGGAAGTCGGCCACCGCCGCCTCGTTTGCGCCGTTGAGGATGGCGGTGGCGGTACCCCCCTCCTTCGCCGCCCGTTTCGCCAGGGCCAGACAGGGGAAGTTCTCCTCGTCCGGCGGGGCGAAGGTCAGGCTGGGACAGGTCAGCAGGTCCAGAGGTGTGGCCGGACCGGGCACCCGGTCGGGCCAGGTGAGGGCATATTGGATGGGCAGGCGCATATCCGCCGTGCCCAGCTGGGCCAGAATGGCATTATCACAGTATTCCACCAAAGAGTGAATGATACTCTCCCGGTGGATGACCACCGAAATTTTTTCTAAGGGCATGGCGTAAAGGCGCATGGCCTCAATGACCTCCAGGCCCTTGTTCATCATGGTGGCGGAGTCCACGGTGATCTTGGCTCCCATGGACCAGTTGGGGTGTTTAAGGGCGTCCTTGACGGTCACCGCCTCCAGCTCGGAGCGCTTTTTCCCAAAAAAAGGCCCGCCCGAGGCGGTTAGGATGAGCCGCTTCACTTCCCCCCGGTCCTTACAGCCCTGGAGGGACTGGAAGATGGCCGAGTGCTCCGAGTCCACCGGGACGATCTCTCCCCCATAGCGGCGGGCGGTCTCCATCACCAGCTCCCCGGCGCAGACCAGGGTCTCCTTGTTGGCCAGAGCCACCCGTCGGCTCAGCTTCAGGGCCTCCAGGGTGGGGCGCAGGCCCACCATGCCCATGACGGCGGTGAGGACGATATCTGTATCGCCCAGCACGGCGGCCTCCAGAAGGCCCTCCATCCCCGAGGCCACCCTGATATCGGTGTCGGAAAGCTTGATCCGCAGAGTCTTGGCGGCCTCCTCCTCCATACAAACCGCCAAAGGAGGGCGGAATTTCCGGCATTGGGCCTCCAGAAGTTCCACATTGCGGTTGGCGGTGAGGGCGGTCACCTCATGGCCAAGGGCCTCTATGACCTCCAGGGACTGGCGGCCGATGGAGCCGGTGGAGCCCAGAAGGGATATCCGTTTGCTCACAATCTCACACCCCCAAAGCGGGAAGATAGCTGACAAGGATCTCGATGAGGGGCGCGCAGAAGATGACGCTGTCAAAGCGGTCCAGCACGCCGCCGTGGCCCGGGAAGATGTTGCCGAAATCCTTCAGGCCATACTGGCGCTTGATATAGGAGAAGGACAGGTCCCCTATCTGGGACACCAGACTGCCCAGGAAACCGTAGAGGGCCAGAAGGGGATAACATACCGCCACACGAAAGCCCTTCCCCAGAATAAGGCCATAGAGAAGGCAGAGGCACACAGCTCCCACAACTCCTCCCACAGCGCCCTCCACCGTCTTTTTGGGGGAGAGTTCAGGGGCCAGCTTGTGCTTTCCAAAGGCCATGCCCGCAAAGAGGGCGAACGCATCGCTGGCGAAGGCGGCCACCAGGGGCAGGAGCACCAGGTATTTCCCCAGCTCCAGCTCATGAAGGCGGACAAAGGAAGAGAGAAAATAGGGGATGAGCATGGCAAAGAAGAAGGAGCCCCCCATCTTCTCCAGCGTGACGGTATAATGGCTGGAGATGGCGATGACAAACATGAGGAAAAAGTAGATAAATATCCCCGCCAGGGCGGAGTGCATCCCCTCCCCGATATAGACCCAGAAGGGCACC
>CATKDV010000073.1:0-1627 GCA_949746985.1 uncultured Eubacteriales bacterium
GCCGCCCTTGTCCAGCCAGTTGTCGGGCAGCTCCTCCTGCTTGCCGTCGATGATCTTCTGCTTGAAGATGCCCAGCTCGTAGCAGATGGAGTAGCCGGTGAAGGGGATGTCCAGGGTGGTGGCGGCGTCCAGATAGCAGGCCGCCAGCCGGCCCAGTCCGCCGTTGCCCAGACCTGCGTCGGGCTCCTCCTCAAAGAGGTCGGCGGCGGAGAAGCCCAGGGCCTCGATGGCCTCGGTCAGAGTCTTTTCCAGCCCCAGGTTGTAGGCGTTCTTCCGCAGAGACCGGCCCATGAGGAACTCCATGGACAGGTAGTGGACCTGCCGGGCGTGGGTCTCCTGGACCTTGTCGGCGGTGGAGAGCTGCCGGGCGGAGATCATGTCCCGGATGACCATGGCGCAGGCCTGGAACATCTGCTGGGAGGTGGCGTCCTCCACATCCCGTCCGAAGTTCCGGCGCAGCTTGCCGATGATCAGGTCCATCAGGTCTTTTTTCGTGTATTTTTTCAAAAAAGGTCACTCCACTTTCCATGTGAAATAGCGGGGGTAGGTTTTTGCAGTCCCAATATAGTATCACAAAGCAGGGGAGATGTCAAACTGGGGAGTGGTGCTTTTATTATAGAAAGGTGAGCCGTGGGGCCATTCTTTGCCGCCCTCAAATGCCCCCTTCCCAGCCCTCTCGCTTTGGAAGCTCCCCTTAGCTGTCCTTTGCGGGCGATTCTTTTTCTTCTGCGCCGACTCTATACCCCGCTTATAGTTTGCCTTCCACTCTTGAAGGCTCAAGGAAAAACAAAATGAACGGTTTGAAATTGCTTTTAACAGAGATGAGAACGAAAACGCATAACAAAGGCCGGGAGCGTCTTTTGATGCTCCCGGCCTTTGTTATACCATCTTATTTCCCCGTGACCCATCCATAAACCTCGGCATACTGTCCCGCCGAGTGGTCCCAGGAGAAGTCCGCTGTCATGGCGTTCTGCTGCAGCTTCTTCCAGGCCTTGGGGTCCTCCCGGTAGAGGTCCACCGCCTGAGACAGCACCCACATCATATCCCCCTTGTCGATGTTGGCAAAGGTGAAGCCGGTGCCCTCCCCGGTAAACTGGTTCCAGGGCTGTACGCTGTCCCGGAGTCCGCCGGTCTCCCGTACGATGGGCAGGGTGCCGTAGCGCATGGCGATCATCTGGCTCAGGCCGCAGGGCTCCGCCACCGAGGGCATGAGGAACAGGTCCGCTCCGGAATAGATGGCGGTGGACACCGCATCGGAGTACATGATCTGGGCGGAGAACCGGCCGGGGTACTGCCAGGCCGCGTTCCGAAAGGCCTCCTCGTACCGCCATTCCCCCGTGCCCAGCACCACCATCTGAGCCCCTGTGGCCATGATGTCGTGGATGGCCTCCACCACCAGGTCGAAGCCCTTGTGTCCCACCAGACGGGACACGCAGCCGATGACGGGGGCCGCCGGGTCCTGCTCCAGCCCCACCATCTCCTGGAGGGCGGCCTTGCAGTCCTTTTTGCCCTTGAGCTGCTTGGCGCTGTATGCCTTGGGCAGACGTTTGTCATGCCAGGGGTCGTTGCGCTCCACGTCGATACCGTTGAGGATGCCCCGAATTTTGTGGGCGTTGCCCGCCACCAC
>CATKDV010000074.1:0-3302 GCA_949746985.1 uncultured Eubacteriales bacterium
ATTGTTCAGGTTTACTCCGCTGCCCGCTACCAGGGGCAGGTCCACCGCCTGGCGGACCTGGCGGATGGTCTCCACCGGGGAGGCCGAGCCGGTGTGGGCGCCAGTGATGATGATGGCGTCGGCCCCGCAGTCCCGGGCCATGACGGCGCTTTCCACAATGGGGATCTGGCTGCCCAGCATGAAGGTGTGCTTGGTCTGGATGTCGCACAGAAGGGCGATATCCTCCGCCCCCAGCAGCTTGCGGTAGCGCTGAAGCTCCACGGCGCAGGGGGTGATGACGCCGTCGGAGGTAATGACGGTATCCACAAAGACGGGCACCCGGATAAACTGGGCTCCCACGGCCACGGCAATGGCCAGACCGGCCACGGGGTCGCAGAAGGCGGCGTCGATGCCCACGGGGATGGCTGCCTTCTGCTTGACCAGAGTGCTCACTGTGGTGAGGGCGGTGAGCTGCTCGGGGGCGAGCTTGGTGGAGGCGGGCTTGTCGCAGAAATTCTCTACGATGACCGCGTCCACCCCGGCCTTCTCCATGGCCTCCAGATCGGCCATAGCCCGGTCGATGACCGCCTGCATACTGCCGCCGTAGTTCATGGTCCCGGGCAGGGGCAGACAGTGGATCATGCCGATAATGGCCTTATCCGGCAGAAAGGTAAGCTTTTTCATTGGGATCCCTCCATTTTACAAATATATGTGTATTCCAGGGCTCTTAGCCCAGGGTCATGCCGCCGTCCACCAGAAAGTTGGCGCCGTTGACGTAGGAGGCCTCCTCCGAGCACATGAAGGCGGCCACGTTGGCGATCTCCTCCGGGGCGCCGGGGCGGCCCATGGGGCCGATGGTGACGTTGTCGCCGCTCTCTACGCCTACGTCCTTATAGCTGTCGATGACGGTCTTCATCATATTGGTATTCACCCAGCCGGGGGAGATGGCATTGATCCGCACCCCGTTGCCGCCGTTTTCGTTGGCGGCGTTTTTGGTCAGGAAGATGATGGCCGCCTTGCTGGAGCCATAGGCGCTCTCATAGGGGTAGCCGAACATGCCGGAGACCGAGCCGAAGTTCAGGATGGCGCCGCTGCGCTGGGCCTGCATGATGGGCAGGACGTTCTGCATCATCAGGAAGGTGCCGAACACATTGACCGAGTAAACCTTTTTTGCGGTCTCGAAGGAGTAGTCCTCCACCCGGGCGCTGGGGCCGGGGATACCGGCGGCGTTGACCAGCACGTCGATATGACCGAAACGGTCCTTGATCTGGGCGATGACGGCTTTGACTGAGGCCTCGTCGGAGACATCGGCCGCGCCGCAGAAGGTGCGCTCCGGGGCCAGCTCCAGGCGCTGAACGGTCTTCTGTACGCTTTCCAGAGATACGTCCAGAAGAGCCAGATCCGCGCCCAGTCCGTAAAACTTCTTTGCCATGGCAGAGCCGATACCGCCGCCTGCGCCGGTCAAAACAACAACCTTACCAGTGTAATCCATCGATGATCCCTTCCTTTTGCTGTATGAGTCAGGTAAAATACCCACTACTGTATTTAATACGCAATTCTCGTGCCACTACAGATAGAGAAAGGGAACAAGGGAAGAAAAAACCGGGATCTGATTTGCAGAAACAGCTGCAGTTCAAAGGGTTTCGGGGAGAGAGAGCATGAAATAAAAATGTTCTGCCCGGGGAATATCGTAGCCAAAGGGGGCAAAGACCCGCCGGGTCAGATTTTCCAGAAAAACGAACCACTGCGCCCTTTCGTAGATCAGAACCTCGTGCTCCGGCTCCATTTGCAGGGTGTTGCCGTCCACGATCCGCTCCAGCATGGAGGCGGCGTGCATGAACAGGCGCGCGTGAACATCCTGGGGGAGAGGCTTTTTGTAGTGGTCCTGCTCCAGAGTACGGGCCAGTTCCCCGATACAGCTGACAGCCAGCTCCTGATTGACGTGGGGGGCGATGAAATGAAAGCCCTCGATAAGGGAATTGTAGCTCTCTTCCTCCAAAAGCTCTGCTGTCTCCATGGAATCCCGGCTTGCGTGGATGGTCCAGTCGTCCACCAGGGAGGCGATGGCCAAAAGGCCCCGGCTGCTGAACACCTGGTCGGCGGTGATGAAGGGCACCCCGGGGATGTGGGGGTCGATGGTGCCTACGATGAGCTTCAGGGAGGCGCGGTAGGCCTGGGCGATGGCCTCCATATTTTCCAGAGAACTGATGGCCACCACCCGCAGGCGGGGGATATAGGACAGACGCTTTTCCAAAATTTCCTGGATGCTCTTGGCGCTGCCAATGCCGGTGACGCAGATGGAGAGGATGATCCGTTCCGGATTTTCACTCTCAAGCCGGTTCTGAAGGTCGCACAGGTCCACGCCGGAGGAGCGGAACAGGTGGCCCATAAGCCGGGAATAGCTTTCGATGATATGCCGCTTTACGGAGGCCAGATCGTGGACCTCCGGGTCCAGGGTGAGGCGGTTGGCCTCCAGCAGGAGACGCTGCTCCAACACGGGGATGACCTTGCAGGGGATGCCGGTGGACTTCACCAGCTCGGGCTCCAGGGAGGCCAGGGCTTTGATGTCGGTGAAGACCAGGTTTCCGGACGAGCCGTGGAAGGTGCTGATGCTGTCGCAGACGGCGTTGAAAAGGGTGTTGTCGGTGCGCCCGTCCACCCAGTGGACATGGGAGGTGTGATAGACGGAGTTGAGGTACTTGGCCATGCCGGCGGCCACTCCCTCGCTGTCCGAAACCAGAGTGATCCAGACCGGAGGGGCGTCCTGCCGGTCCCCCACCTGATGGAGGAGGATGGCCAGACAGTTCATCTCATCGTCGGAGATCTTGGCCTTGAGAACGGTGGAGAGCCAATCCCGGTTTTTCTGCAAGAACTCCATCTCCCGGACGTAGCCGGTCATGGAGTTGCGGAAGCTGAAGGGGAGGGCGGGCTGCTCGGAGCGCATTCGGCTGACATATTGGCTGATGTGCATGGCGAAGAGGGTGGCGGCCATGGGGGGATAGCTGCGCTCCAGCTCATAAGTGGCCCGGCTGAGGAATTCGCTGCAGATGCCGATACAGCCGGGGAAAAGGATGCTGCTGAGCATCGTCTCATCCAGGTCGGGGGACTGGAGCAGCCGCTCCATATTCAAATAGTAATTGCTGATCTCCGAGGTGACCATCTGCTGGATGTCCACGCCGCCCGCGGCCTGGATGGAGCTGCCGGACATTTTGTCCTCTACAAAATCGTAGATGTCCACAAAGGGGGAGATGTCTGCGGTCCCGCCCTGAAAACGGGGAGAGGGGACCACCAGATCCTCCTGGAAGCGGAGTTCTCCGTTGGGA
>CATKDV010000075.1:0-5601 GCA_949746985.1 uncultured Eubacteriales bacterium
GCCCTGGCCGACCGGTTCGGCCTTCGCATCCCCTACCTGGGCCTTGCCAAGGCCGAGTTCCTGGAGTTGGTGGAACATCTGGCCCGTCAGGCGGGGCTGCGCCTTTCCAAAGAAGACCTCACCGCTCAGGCCATCCGCTGGGACGCCCGCCACCCGGGCCGGTCCCCCCGGACAGCCCAGCAGTTCATCGCCAGTCTATCCTGAAAAAAAGAAACACAAAGCGATGGCAAGGGGCATACCCTTGCCATCGCTTTGTGTTTTCCTCCCCTAATTCAACAAACTCTCCTGCTCCGCCGCCCCCCCATCTGTCCTGTCCCTCTCCTTTTCAGTTACCTCCGTAATATTACGATATGATTGTAATGTTCCTCTTTTTCGTCAAGGAACTTTTCCCATTCTGATATAAAAATTTCCAGGTGAGGAACCTCACCTGGAAATTCTTATCTTATCCCCTTTTTTTCAGGGTAATGACCACCGCCGTCCGGTCATCCGCCGCCCCAACCCGGCTTTCGCTCTCCTCCATCACCGCCTTTGCCAGGTCCTTGGGGCTCCCCCCGTCAAATTTTCCCACCAGGTCCCGGAGCCATTGATCCTCCCCGGCCTCCGAGATGCCGTCGCTGACCAGGAGCACACAGTCCCCCTCCCCCAGCTCTATTTTTGTCACATCCGGCCCTGCGCTCCCCTCGGCCAGCCCCGCGGGCAAGGCCGCGCCGCTGAGCCGGCTCACCGCCCCCTTCCGGCGCAGATAGGTGGGAGCCGCCCCAAGTTTACATAATTCCCCCCGCCCGGTATACAGGTCTATCCGCAGAAGGTCCACGGTGGTAAAAGCCCCCGTCTCCTCATTTCGGAGGGCCAGGGCAGAGTTCACCGTCCGCAGGGCCGCGGCGCTCTCCATTCCCGAGCGGAGAAAATCCTCCAGCAGACGTACCGCCAGGGCGCTCTCCCGCTTGGCGGCCTCGCCGCTGCCCATTCCGTCGCAGAGGAGGACAAACATGCTCCCGTCCTCCCGCTTGAACCAGGTCCCGGTGTCCCCGCTCTCGGTCTGCCCTTCCCGGCGGCGGGCGGCCACCCCGGCCAAAGCCATCAGTGGTTCAGCCTGGACCAGTACCACCCGGTCCCGTTCCCCCTCCCCCAGCCTCAGGGGGATCCCCAGGACCTCGGAAAGCCGGCGCAGCTCCTTTTCCGTGGTCAGAACTTCCGTTCCCCGGCCCGTCACCTCAGCCCGGAGGTATCCCCTCCCGTCATAATAGGCCGCTGCCTCCCCTTCCAGCCCCAGGCCCGCCAGGTGGCGGCGGAGTTTTCTCTCCCGCAGGGGATCTGGGGTCAGCTCAGCAGAGACCTCCATGGCCGCCTCACTCAAAATATCGGCCATGGTCTCATACTGCCGGCACACCGCCCCCCGGCTCTCCCGGAGCCGGCTCTGATACTGTCTGCGGTAGCGCAGAGCCGTGACCTCCTCGTTTGCCACCCGTAAAAAGGAACCAAACTGCAGACACCGGCTGGGAAACCAGGCCGGAAAATCGGTCGCCTCCCCCTTCCCCTTCTCCATCATTATGGGAAGAGCGTCATTGAGAGCGTTAAAGGTGCTCACATAGTCCTGCTCCCAGCAGGTCCCCCGAAGGGCGCACCGCCGGCACACCCGCTCGGCGGCCCGGTCAAAGACGGTGGCAGGGTCGGCGTCATTCAGCTTTTGCTCCGGGAAGGCTCCGCGCAGGCTGTCCCGCACCTGCCGGAAAGCCCCGGCGGTGGCGGACAGCCGCGCCCCGACATATTCCGCCGCCCGCTTCGCCGTGGCCTGTCCCTCCTCCTGGGAAAGCCGTCCCCGCAGCGTTTTTATCCACTCCTGGGGAAGCAGCAGGAACAGCACCGACCCCATGAACACCTCATAAAGCCCCGACACCCGGGGGGTCACATCCCAGGTCCACAGCACCGCCACCGCATTGGCCACCACATAGGTAATGGCCCCAAACAGTCTGCCCTGCTTCCAGCCTGCCCCGGCGAGCAATCCCGCAAAGCCATAGGCCATGGCGTAGAAAGGAGCCCCCTCCCCGGCCGCCAGGTCCATCCCCAGCCCCAGGGCTACCCCTGCGGCCGCTCCATAGCCCAGTCCTCCGGTGTGACCCGCCGCCAGTACCAGCACCACCGACAGTACCCGTCCCATGGACAGGTCCCCAAAGAAGGTCAAGTTCCCCATGGAGATAAGCAGCGTCCCCAGCAAATAAAGCAGGCTCACCGCCTGCCTGGTATCCAGCAGCTCCGCCTCCCCCTTAGACTTCCATGGGGAGAAGGCCAGACGGTAAAAATAGCAGGACGCCCCCGCCAGCAGGATCTCCGTCACAAAAAACACGGCCTGCCCAGGGGTCCAACGGGCGTCCGAAAGGTACACAAACCCGGTCACCGCCGTCATCCCCGCACTGACAAAGGGCATAAACCACCCCTTTTTATAGATCCCCACATCATAAAAGGCAAAGGCCACCGAAAACACCAGCACACAGGCCGCGGCGTACCGCAATCCCTCGGTGAGTCCCCGGAGCGTCAGATAACCCAATGCCGCGCCAAAGGTGGCCATCAGTCCGTCCGCCCCCGACCCGGCCGAGGCCACCAGCCCCACTCCAAAGGGGGCAAACCCGCCAAATATCTCTCCCCCCGCCAGCACAAACCCCAGCAAAAACCGCATGGCCCCCTCCGCCAAACGCACCAGCAAAGACGAGCGCACCACCCGCTTCCACTCCTCTCCGGACCGGGCCCTCCGTGCCTTCTGTTTCTCCGCCATCCCTGTTTCCTCCTATGTAAGGGGCCCCAAAGGGCCCAGTGTCAAAGACAGTATATTCCATTTTTTGGAAATTCCTTGGCGAAATCTGGCTCCTCCCATTTTCTCCAAATTTTTCCAGAAAAAAGTGATACCCTCCCCTCAGAAAATTCTGTCGGGAGGGTATTGCCATGAAAAGATCCGCTCTGTCCCTGATCCTGCTGCTCCTGTGGTTTCCGTCCATCCCCGCCTATGCCGCCGATCCTCCCGTCACCCGGGGGCAATTTGCAGTCCTCCTCTGGCAGAGCGAGGGCGGGGTCCCCTTTGACAAAACAGCCCACCCCTTCACCGACCTGCCTGACGATGAGGAGGCCCAGGCGGTCGCCTGGGCCTACAATGCGGGCCTTGTCCAAGGGGTAGGCGGCGGACTTTTTGCCCCCGGCCGGTCTCTCTCCCGGCAGGAGTGCGCCACTCTCCTCCGCCGGCTGGACCGGTATCTGGGCTTCGACCCCTTCCTTCCCGACGGCGCAGCCCTCTGCAACGACTATGAGGGAGTCGATCTTTGGGCGGGAGACGACCTCTATTGGGCCTGCATCACCGGACGGATGGGGTGGCTGGATAACCGCCTCGTTCCCCTGGCCCCTGTGAGTCAAGCCGAGGCTCAGGCCCTCCTTTTTTAAGCGCAGCGTCAAATTCATGGCAGAAAGTACAAAAAACCGTTCTTTCCCTTGGGGAAAAGAACGGTTTTTTGTAACTGCGCAGTTATATATTTGCTCGCGACTGTCGATCATACGCCCGGAAAGCCGCCCTTCCCGAAACGTTTTCTATTTCTTCTCCAGTTCCCAGATATGCCTGTCCCACCGGGCGGGGAGACAGCTCAGCACCCCGAATACCCCGATGGCCAGGAAAAACAGGGCGGCTCCCGCCCCCTTCCCCGTGCCGAAGAGGGCGCAGAGGATCCCGCCGGGGACCTGGGCGGCCATGAGAGGCTCAAAGACCTGATCCACCAGGGCCCCTCCCAGAAGGTAGCCCACCGGGATGGTAAAAAACTGCAGGGCGTTCCGGGCGGAGTAGACCCGTCCCTGCATCTCCAGGGGGATGCTCAGGCGCAGGAGGGCGTCCAGGTTGGCGTTCATCACCGGGATGAACACCCACCCCAGCACCGCCCCCAGGCACCACACGGGAAGTCCCCGGCCCAGGGCCAGCAGGAAATTTTCGGTGCTCATGGCGAACAGCAGACTGTTACAGATGACCCGCACCCGGCTCTTCGGCGCAGGGAGGGCGGCGGCCAGCAGTCCTCCCGCCAGGGAGGCCGCCCCGGCAAAGGTCTCCACCAGCCCCAAGGCCCGCTCCCCTCCCCTGGGGATGAGGAGAGCGGGTAGGGCGGCATGGAACATGGAGGCGGTCAGGTTGATGACCGCCAAAAACAGGATCATGTCCAGCACCCCCCGGTGCTCCCGGAGGTAGCGGAGCCCGCTCCCGGCGGCGGAAAGGACCGTTTCCCTCCCTTCCCCCCTCTCCGTCCCTCGGGGAAGACGAATGAAGCACAGCAGACTCACCGCCGCCAGGGCAAAGGTGCCCAGATCGAAGGCGATGACCACACCCAGCCCCCCAAGTCCGTAGAGGGCGGCGGCGCACATGGGGGTGAGGAGGCTCACCAGAGAGCCTGAAAAGGCCCGCAGACCCCCTACCCGCTGGTAGTGCTCCTTGGGGGTCAGCAGACTCACCGCCACGTCGGAGGCGGGCTGCTGGACCGTGTTCATCAGGCCGTTCAGGGCGTTGACCAGATAGAGATGCCAGATCTGGAGCGCCCCAGTCCGCCACAGTCCCAGCACCCCCAGGGTACACACCGCCGCCAGGGTGTCGCAGACCAGCATGGTCCGCTTTTTATCCCAGCGGTCGCTGAGGGCCCCGGCAAAGATGCTCATGACCACATAGGGGGCGTAGGAACACACCGTCAAAAGGGCGGTGGTGAGGGCGGAGCCGTACCGGCCATAGGACCACAGCACCAGGGCGAAGCCCGTCATAGAGCTGCCCAGCTGGGACAGGGCCTGGGTGGACCAGAGGATCAGCAGATACCGGCAATCGGACAAAAATTTCTTCCTATACATGACTTTGCTCCTTCTTTCTTTCAAAAATAGAGAAAAAAGCGCAAAGTCCGGGGGACAGATGACAGCTTTCGCTCCGAAACAAGGCGTCCCTCAGACCTTGCGCGGAGCGGAGACAATGCAAAGGGGCATCGCGTTCACGGGAACACACTCCTTTTCCAGGGATTCCGGGCCGAGGCCCGGTGGGGATAGTATAGCATAGCGGGACTTCCTACGCAAGGCAAAGGCCCGGTTGACATTTTCAGAAAGGGATACTATAATGTGGTTGCCTAAGGGTAACTCATCTTTTGAAAAGGGGCACTTATTATGCTGGACAAAAAGGTCACCACTCTGCTCAACGACCAGGTCAACAAGGAGATGTATTCCGCCTACCTGTACCTGGACTTTTCCAACTACTTCAAGCACATCGGCCTGGACGGCTTCGCCAACTGGTACGAAGTGCAGGCCAAGGAGGAGATGGATCACGCCATGCTCTTCGTCAAGTACCTCCAGAACAACAACGTGGCCGTCACCCTGGAGGCCATCGCCAAGCCCGACGTGAAGCTCACCGACACCATGACCGTGCTCAAGGCCGGCCTGGAACACGAGGAGTACGTCACCAGCCTCATCCATACCATCTATGGCGCCGCTCAGGCTGTCAATGATTTTCGCACCACCCAGTTTTTGGACTGGTTCGTCAAGGAGCAGGGCGAGGAGGAGGTCAACGCCAACGACATGATCTCCAAGATGGAGCTTTTCGGCGGCGAC
>CATKDV010000076.1:0-6321 GCA_949746985.1 uncultured Eubacteriales bacterium
AGCGGCAAGAGCAGCCTTCTGAAGGTGCTGCTGGGGCAGGATGTGGGGCATACGGGGACGGTGAAGGTCGGCTCCGGACTGGTCATTTCCTATGTGCCCCAGGATACCTCCCACTTGAGGGGGTCCTTGACCCGGCTGGCCCGGGAGGCGGGGATCGAGGAGAGCCTTTTCAAGACCATCCTGCGGAAAATGGATTTTGAGCGGGTGCAGTTTGAGAAGGATATGGAGGATCTTTCCGAAGGCCAGAAAAAGAAGGTGCTCCTCGCTAAGAGCCTGTGTGAGAATGCCCACCTCTACCTGTGGGACGAGCCGCTGAACTTTATCGACGTCTACTCCCGGATGCAGATCGAGCAGCTGATACGGGAGTTTTCTCCAACCATGCTTTTTGTGGAGCACGACGCCGCCTTCCGGGAGGCGGTCGCCACAAAAGTGGTGCCGCTGGAATAAGGAAGCGCCCCGCGTTGTCGCGGGGCGCTTCCTTATTTTTTAATGCAGGTCAATAATTTCGTGCCGGCCCGGACCGGTGGAGACGATCTTGATGGGGACCTCGATCTCCTTTTGAATAAAGTTTACATAATCTTGCGCTTCCCTGGGAAGCTGATCAAACTCGGTGATCCCCCGGATGTCGCATTTCCAGCCGGGGAGGGTCTCATATACCGGCTTGGCTCTGCAGAGCTGGGAGAATACGGGAAAGTCCCGGGTCACCTTGCCGTCCACGTCATAGCCCACACAGACCTTGATCTCATCCAGATAGCCCAGGCAGTCGATGGCGGTGAGGGCCACCTCGGTGGCCCCTTGGACCATACAGCCGTAGCGGCTGGCCACCGCGTCATACCAGCCCACCCGGCGGGGACGGCCCGTGGTGGCGCCGAACTCGCCCTTGTCGCCGCCCCGGCGGCGCAGCTCGTCTCCCTCAGCTCCGGTCAGCTCGCTGACAAAAGGCTCGCCGGGAGCGCCCACACTGGAGGAATAGGCCTTGGATACGCAGATCACGTCCTGAATGGCGGCGGCGGGGACCCCGCCGCCCACGGCGCCAAAGCCCGCCAAGGTGTGGGAGGAGGTGACAAAGGGATAGATGCCGTGGTCCGGGTCCTTCATAGAGCCCAGCTGGCCCTCCAGAAGCACCGTCTTGCCTTCCTTCAGGGCTTTGTGGATAAAGGTGACCGTGTCTCCCACATAGGGGGCAATGGCCTCCCGCTGGGCCATGAGACCGTGGAAGAGGGCCTTGGGGTCCAGGGGGTCCTTGTGGTAGAGGTGGGTCCACAGCACATTTTTCAGCTCACAGACCTGCTCCAGCCGGGTCATGAGCCGCTTTTCGTCCCACAGGTCGCAAAGCTGGATGCCCTGTTTGGCGTATTTGTCGGAGTAGAAGGGGGCGATGCCCGACTTGGTGGAGCCAAAGGCTTTGCCCGCCAGCCGCTCCTCCTCATAGGCGTCCTGAAGGGAGTGGTAGGGCATGAGCACCTGGGTGCGCTGGTCCACCATGACCTTGGGAGCGGGGACACCGCCCTCCTTCAAAGAGTTGAGCTCATTCAGGAATTTGGTGATGTCCAGGGCCACTCCGGTACCGATGATATTGGTGGTGTGGGGGAAGAATACGCCCGAGGGGAGCTGGTGCAGGGCGAACCGGCCATAGTCACAGATGATGGTGTGTCCCGCGTTGGCTCCGCCCTGAAAGCGGATGACCACGTCGGACTTTTCCGCCAGAAGGTCGGTGATCTTGCCCTTGCCCTCGTCGCCCCAGTTGGCGCCCACGATCGCTTTTACCATAGTTCGTTACCTCCGGGCCGGGGGATTCGCAATCATGTAACATGATTTTGCCTTTTCCGGGGCCCATAACGACACAACGATATTTATTATACTCAGAATGGGGACGGGTGGCAAGGGCTTTTTATAAAAAATAGATAAATACCGCCGTGCCGTCCCCCATTGGATCAAAAGCGCCACAGGTATGGGGATAGCTGAAGAAGGAGTCTCCGGTGGACAGGGTTCAGACCTTGGCTTTCCGGTCAAAGGGCCAGCTTTTATCTCTGAGACACAGGAAAAGGTCAAGCTCCTCCCGAAGGACTTGCTTCCTCTCCTCGCCGGAAAGAAAGGTGATCTCCGAGCGGGAGTCCGGGATGCTGTCCGGGCCGTCCCACTCCTGGGCGGAAAAGGAGGGGCCAGTCCGGTACTTCAGGGGTTCGCCCTCAAAAAGGGGAAGGATCAGCTCATCGCTCTAAAAATAGTAGGGGACAAGGGAGAAGCTGTGCCCGGTGTCCTCCCGGATCACATAGGGTCAGTCTGCCCAATAGAGGGAACTCACCACTGCGGGCTGGGAACGAAGTCAAGGGGCTCCCACTTGTCTTTTCCCGGGTTTTGTGGTATTATTTACACTCAAGCATAAACTGGTGTGATATGACCTTTTATGGAGGGAACACCTTTGAAAATCGTAGTATTGGCCGGGGGTCTGTCCCCGGAGCGGAACGTGTCTTTGTCCTCGGGGACCAAGATAGCACAGGCCCTGCGGGGACTGGGGCATTCTGTGGCCCTGGTGGATATGTACTTCGGCCTGGAGGACTACCCCGGCCTTGCCCCGGAGGAGCTTTACGGCGCCCCCGCCCCGGCGGGCTGGCAGTCGGTGGACCGGGCCGCCCCCGACCTGGCGGCGGTGAGGGCCGCCCGGAAATGGGAGGGTAAGGGGGACTTCGGTCCCGGTGTGTTGGATCTATGCCGGGGGACGGATATTGTCTTCCTGGCCCTCCATGGCCAGTGCGGGGAGGATGGCCGGGTCCAGGCCGCCTTCGACCTTCTGGGTATCCCCTACACAGGCTCGGGGTATCTGGGCTCCGCCATCGCCATGGACAAGGACCTGACCAAGCGGCTGGTCCGGGACGTAACGGCGACCCCGGCCTGGACCATGGCGGAGTACACCGAAAAAGAGGTGGACTCCCTCACCAGCCGGACAGCGGTGCCCTGCGTGGTGAAGCCGGTAGACTCCGGCTCCTCCATCGGGGTGTCCATCGCCCGGGACAAAAAAGAGCTCCATGCCGCCCTGGTGGAGGGCCTGAAATACGGCGGCCGCTGTGTGCTGGAGCGCTATGTAAAGGGCCGGGAGATCCAGGTGGGAGTGTTGGACGGCAAGGCCCTGCCCGCCATCGAGATCATCCCCAAAGAGGGCTTTTACGATTACGAGAACAAGTACCAGCCCGGCGCGGCGGAGGAGGTGTGCCCCGCCCCCATCACGGCGGAGCAGGCCGCTGACGTGGCGGAGCAGGCCGAGGCGGTCTACCGGACCTTGGGCCTGGCGGTCTACTCCCGGGCGGACTTTATCCTGGATGAGAATGGAGCGTTTTGGTTTTTAGAGATCAACACCCTTCCCGGCATGACCCCCACCAGCCTCATGCCCCAGGAGGCCGCGGCGGCGGGGCTTGACTACCCCGGGCTGTGCCAGCGGATCATCGACCTGTCCCTGCGCCAAAGGCGCGAAATGTGAAAGGAGGCTCCCCCCATGGAAGCCCTGACCATACGAGAGATATTGGAGGCGGTCAACGGCCGCCTGCTGGGCGGCTTTACCGATCTGGACGCCGCCGTCGCCCAGGTGGAGACCGACAGCCGCACCATCACCGCCGGCTCCCTCTTCCTGCCCCTTTGCGGAGAGCGGTTCGACGGTCACGCCTATATCAACGCCGCCCTGGAATCGGGGGCCGCCGGGTGTCTGACCCAGCGGGAGCGGGAGAGCTATCTGCCGGGTAAATTCTACATCAAGGTGGATTCCACCCACCGGGCCCTGCGGGACCTGGCGGTGTGGTACAAAAACCGCTTTGATATCCCGGTGGTAGCCATCACAGGCAGCGTGGGCAAAACCACCACCAAGGACATGATCGCCGCGGTATTGAGCGAGAAATATACCGTTCTCAAGACCGAGGGCAACAAGAATAATGACATCGGCCTTCCCATGACCCTGCTTCGGCTGGGGAAGGAGCATGAAGTCGCCGTGGTGGAGCTGGGCATCAATCATCCGGGGGAGATGGATTTCCTCTCCGGTATCGCCCAGCCCGACGTGGTGTGCGTCACCAACATCGGGGATGCGCACATGGAGGCTTTTGGCTGCCGGGAGAACACGATGAAGGCCAAATTGGAGGTCTTCAATCACGCAAAACCGGGGTGTATCGCTATCCTTAACGGGGATGATGCGCTGCTGCGAAAGGCCAGGGAGAACGGGGACGCCCGCTGGACGGGCCCCATCCTCTATGTGGGCCGGGACACGGGCCTGGACTACTGGGCCGGGGACCTGGAGAGCGATTGGAGAAGCCAGGTCTCCTGCGATGTGACCACCCCAAAGGGGACCTGTCATATGGACATCCCCGCCCTGGGGGACCACATGATCTATCCCACCCTCATGGCTGCCGCCGTGGGGGAGCATTTCGGCATGACGCTGGAGGAGATCGCCGCCGGGGTCCACAATTTTGCCCCCACAAAAATGCGGATGAACATTCTGCCCAGGGCGGAAAATATCACCATTCTGGATGACGGCTATAACGCCAACCCCCAATCCATGCGGGCCGCCATCGAGGTGCTGGACGGATATACGGGGGACTATAAGATCGCCGTCCTTGGCGATATGTTTGAACTTGGCCCTCTGGCGGGGGTGCTCCACGCCGGGGTGGGCGAGTTCCTGGGCCGCAGTCATGTGGACTGCCTCATCGCCGTGGGGGAGCTGGCGAAAAATATCTATGACTCTGCCGTCACCTCCCGGGTCCCCGAGTGCTACCACTTCGATACCAAAGAGCGGGCCATGCTGACCCTCCATGACCTGCTCCGGCCGGGGACCACCGTGCTGGTAAAGGCCTCCCGGGGCATGGAGTTTGAGACCATCACGGACTATTTGAAGAGCATCACCACAGAGGAATGACCGCGCGGCAGGCGGTGCCGTTTGGCTGGGGGTTGACGGCAAATTTACACCTGCGTGAATGCGAAAGACCATCTTTTCCCGAGGAAAAGATGACCTCTCGCGCTCTCCAGAAAAGTCTAAGGTCAAAACCAAGTGTTCTGGGGGCGGCTCTATCGTCTTTTCGGCCCCTGCTCCCTCTTGCCCCGCGCCCGCGCGTCCGTCTGTGGAACACAGAGAGAAAGCCCGCTGAAACAACACCGCCTTTATCCTACACAGCTTGGTGCGTGGTTCTTCTAACGGACGAGCGAACCAAGGGATAGCCTATCAGGATTGGTGCTCTCTACGGTTGTACCGCACCCAATAATAAATTTCCACTGGTCTAATGCCCTTAAAAGTTCGGAGTCCAGAACCGCTTTCAAGCGGTGTTACTCGCAAGGAGTACGCCCCATCCGTAAGCGGCAAAGCCGCCAACGGCTGGGCTGTGGCCCCGGCCGGGCAGGCCGGGAAAGTTCCCATCCATTTCAACGTCCAAGAGGAAACACCTATGATAGACATTCAAGTCACCGACCTCACCATCGAATTCGAGGTGGGCAGAAAAATTTTAGACGGCCTCTCCTTCCAGGTGGACCAGGGGGAGCGGGTGGGCCTCCTGGGCCGGAACGGCGCGGGCAAGACCACCCTGTTCAAAATATTGACCGGAGAGCTCCTCCCCGATGAGGGGGAGGCCCGCACCGCCCCCGGCAAGGGGGTGGGCCTTATCTCTCAGATCCCTGTCTATCCGGCGGAGTATACCGTCCTGGACGTGCTGAACACCGCCTTTGACCATTTGCGGGACATGGAGAGGGAGATGGCCGACCTGGCCGAGAGGATGGGGGAGGGGGACAGATCCACCCTCTCCCGCTATGACACCCTCACCGCCCTCTATGAGCGGCAGGGGGGCTATGAGACCGAGATGAATCTCAACAAGGTCTGCAACGGCCTGGACATCCCTCCCGCTATGCGCGCCCAGCTTTTCAGCGAGCTCTCCGGGGGGGAGAAGACCCGGGTGAACCTGGCCCGGCTCATCCTCCGGGAGACCGAGATCCTTCTGCTGGACGAGCCCACCAACCACTTGGATCTCCACGCCACGGAGTGGCTGGAGGACTATCTATCCCGCTATAAGGGCACCGTTCTTGCCATCTCCCATGACCGCTGGTTTCTGGACAAGGTGGTCCAGCGCTGCGTGGAGATCCACGACGGCAAGGCGGAGCTTTACTCCGGCAATTACAGCTTCTATGTGGAGGAGAAGGAGCGCCGCTTCCAGGAGAAGCTGAAGCAGTATGAGAAGGAGCAGGCCAAGATCGAACAGCTCCAGGAGGCCGCCGACAAGATGCGGCTGTGGGCCTTCATGGGCAACGATAAGCTCTACAAACGGGCCATCAATATGGAGCGGCGGATGGAGCGGCTCC
>CATKDV010000077.1:0-6770 GCA_949746985.1 uncultured Eubacteriales bacterium
AAGAAAATCATGGACGCCTGCCGTGACAAGGACTGCATTGAGGACCTGCGCGTCTACCTGACCAAGAGCTCCCAGTGCGCTCTGGACCGCGCCTGCAATGTGAAGGCCGGCTGTGCGGAACTGCTGTATGTCTCAACCAACGTAGATCCCATCTGCTTCAACAAGGGCTTCTACACTGTGGACGTACGCTACTTCTACCGCATCACCGCCGACGCCTTTGTGGGCGCCGCCCGGCCCGTGGAGGTCTGCGGCCTTGCCGTCTTTGACAAACGGGTCATTCTCTTCGGCGGAGAGGGCAGCTCCAAGACCTTCACCTCCGATATGGCCGACTGCCCCGATCTTCAGAACCTGCCCCAGGCCAACCAGCCCGTGGCCGTCGTGGAGGCGGTTGATCCCCTGACCCTGGGCATGAAGCTGGTAGATCCCTGCGAGTGCAAATGCAGCTGCTCCTGTGGCTGTGAGCTTACCGACGTGCCCCCCTGCATCTGCTCCTGCTTCGGCAGCGATCTGGATTTCTCCAGCGAGGGCAAGCGGCTCTATGTGTCCCTGGGTCAGTTCTCCCTCATCCGTCTGGAGCGGGACACCCAGCTTCTCATCCCCGTCTACGACTACTGTATGCCCGAGAAGGAATGCACTTGCGACGGCGGCAGCTGCGACGAGGATCCCTGCGAGCTGTTCCGGCACGTGAAATTCCCCGTGGGCGAATTCTTCCCCACCGACCGGCACCCCGTCCCCGACGGCGGCGGCTGTGGCTGCGGCTGCTGCGGCTAAAAACGGTCCCTTTCCTCAAAAAGCTCCCCCAGGTCACCTGGGGGAGCTTTTTAATAGGGCCGGGTCCGGCTTAGTATTTTTACCGCTTCCCCACTGATATCCAGCAAAGCCTCCCCCTGCTTCGGCCGCGCTTTATCTATCCGGTCCTGGAAGGCTAGAAATTCGGGGGTCATGCGGTGGATCTCCGTTCCAAAGCTGCGCTGGATCACTTCCCCGGTGCGAAGGGTGATCACATAACCGGGGCCCTGACTGATCGGCCCCTGAAATTCCAGCCATCCCTTTTCTCCCGCAATGAAGGACTGGTTGGGCCCCTGACAGTCTTTGGCTGCGGTGCAGACCGCTTTCATATCCCCGTAGTCCAGAGTCAGGACTCCGCTGGTATCCACCCCCCGCTGCATATTAGGGGTGTATACCGCTTCCTGCGGTGGGCCGAAAAGATAGAGGGCAGCATGAAGATTATAGACATTCAGATCCATAAGGGCCCCGCCGTCCAAGGCCGGATCAAAGGCGGGGGCGACCTCTCCCCGCAAAAAGGCGTCATACCGGGAAGAATACTTGCAAAAATGGAAGGAGCAGAGGCGCAGCTTTCCCAACAGGGGCAGATCTCTCTTCATCTGCTCCATGGCAGGCAGATAATGAATCGTCATGGCTTCCGCCAGTACAAGAGCCTGTCTCCCGGCCAGATCCCGGAGTTTTTCAAATTCCTCCGGGCTGGCGACCATGGGCTTTTCCACAATGACATGTTTATTCTTCAGGAGAGCGTCCCTGGCGTACTCATAGTGTGTTTTGTTGGGAAGGCCGATATAAACGGTATCCACATCGCTCTCCAAAAGCTGGGTATAGTCAAAAAACAGGTGGGGAATGCGATATTTCCGAGCCAGGTCCTCCCCTCTCTCCCGGCTTCTCTCTGTCGCCAAAAGAGCCGCTGGGCGGATCCCCAGTTCCTCAAGCAGGGGAAGGACCTCCTGAACGATCATCCCCGTTCCCAAAAGCGCTAATTTCATGAACATCCCTCTCTTACATCAGCGGTGCGAACATCCGTAGTACCGAGCGGAGCAGGAGCCGGAAGAAGGAGTGGTTCTCCGCATCCTTCAGGGTGATCTCCTGGCTCTTATCCAAAGTATCCAGGATATCCGCCTTTACGTCCAGCACCGTGGGATCACCGCAGAGCCACACGCCGTTCTCAAAGTGGAGGAACATGCTGCGGTAGTCCATGTTCACCGTGCCCACCGTGGCATAGAGGTCGTCCACAGCAAAGCATTTGGCGTGGACAAAGCCTGGGGTATACTCAAATATGCGCACGCCGGCTTCCAGCAGCGGACTATAGTGGGCCCTGGTCATCTCAAAAATAGTCTTCTTATCGGGAATGTGGGGAGTGATGATCCGAACATCCACCCCGCTTTTCGCCGCCGAGCACAGGGCGTTATTTACATTGTCACTGATAATAAGATAGGGGGTCATCAGATAGACATAGCTCTTGGCCTTGGAGATCAGGTTCAGGTATACCGTCTCCCCCACCGGCTCCCCATCCAAAGGGCTGTCGGTATAGGGCTGGACCCAGTGGCCCGTTCCCTGCTTCGCCTCTGCAGGAAGAGCCACAGGCCGGTAAGAGTCATAGTTCTCCCGTTTCCCGCTGGTATATTCCCACATGGTGAGAAACATGACCGCCATAGACCAGGCTGCCTCCCCTTTCAGGAGAATACAGTTATCCTTCCAATGCCCATACTTTACCCGCTCGTTGATATACTCATCCGCCAAGTTCATCCCGCCGGTAAATGCGGTGTGGCCGTCGATAACACAGATCTTCCGATGATCCCGGTTGTTGAGGCGCACTGACAGGACGGGCACAAAGCGGTTGAAGACCTGGCAGTGGATACCCCGGGCCTCCAATTCCTTGTCATACCCTTTGGGCAGAGTGTAGAGGCAGCCCACGTCGTCATAGATGACCCGCACGTCCACCCCCTGGCGGACCTTCTCCTCCAGGACCTCCAAAACAGCGCTCCAAAGCCGCCCGAAGTCGATGATGAAGTATTCCAAAAAAATATACCGTTCCGCCCTGCGAAGCTCCTCCAGCAAGGGCTGAAAGGCCTGATCGCCCAAGGGATAATACCGGGTCCAGGTATTGGTATACAACGGGCAGTGAGCATACTCTTCCAGGTAACGGGATTGGTTCACCGCATCCCGTCCAAAAGGAGTCAGGCTCTCCGCCTTCTTATCCGGGTCCAGGGCGGCTACCATATGGCGGTCCATCCCCTCCATTTTCCTCTGCGCCTGCCGCGAAAGGCCGTTACCGCCGCAGAGAAGGTAAAACAGTCCCCCAAACATGGGGACCAACAGAATGGGTACGATCCAGGCTATCTTATAGCCCGGATCGCTCTTTTTGTTGATGATATGGAGCACCGCAAAAAGGGAAATAACGACACAAATCAGGTATACATAGAGAAAATACTCGGAAAAACGCAAAATAGTGGCTGCAAAGATGACCGCCTGAAAAATCAGAAGGAGGGCTACCAGGACGGTGCGGTGGGTCACAAAGGACAATAATTTTTTTATACTCATCTGCTCTGCTCCTTCTTTTGCCGGCCGAATACAACGTCTACTTTACAACCACATTCTCTGCCCCAAACATTTCTCGCAGTTCTGCCAGAAGGGCCGGGTGAAGCTGCGCCGCAGCGCCCAGACGTTTTTGGGTGTCGGCGCAGTAGAGGACTATCTGTTGGTTGCCGGGAAACATACTGAGCACCAGGCCGACCTTCCGCATCCGGGGATCGTCCGCCGAGGGGATCTTGATATAGAGCTTTCCCGGAAGCGCCGGGCTGTCCTGTTCGGTGGGCTCCGCCATCCCCTGGTCAGTAAGGGGTCGGACCCGGTCGCACATGAGCTGAGGGGCCTTATCGTCCCGGACGGAGAGCTTACCCTCCACCAGCACCGCAGTTCCTTCCGCCAGGAAAGAGCCGCTTTCGGCCAACGTCCGGGAGAAGCAGAGCAGCTCCATGGAGCCCGTGTCGTCCTCTAAGGTCACATAGGCCATAAGTGTATTGTTTTTGGTGGTCTTGGTTTTGACCGTAGCCACCACTCCCGCCAAGGTCACCCGCTGGCCATCCCGGTATGTTTCCGGCCCCTCCTCCCTATCAAAGTCCGCCAAGATGGCTCCCATGGGGGCCGCCCTGTGCTGACGGGCCAGCTCCCGGTAGTCATCCATGGGATGTCCCGTCAGATAGAGTCCCGTGGTCTCCTTCTCCATCTTCATAAGCTCCTGCCGGGAAAACTCCGGAATATCAGGCAGCGGGATCTCAGGAGCGGAGCCAAAGCCGCCCTCACAGGCACCAAAAAGGTCATACTGGCCCTCAATGGTATCCCGTTTTGACTTAGCAACAGCGTCCATAGTCTTTTCCGCCACCTTCAGAAGCTGGGAACGACGGGCCCCCAGGCTGTCGAAAGCCCCGCATTTGATGAGGCTCTCCACCACCCGCTTGTTGCACTCCGCCCCAAACATCCGCTGGCAAAAATCAGCCAGGGAGGCAAAAGGGCCGTTTTCCTGCCGCTGGGCGATCATTTGAAGCGCTCCGCCCCGGCCCACGCCCTTTACCGCCGCCAAACCAAAGCGGATACCGTCAGCGGCAGCCGTAAAGTCAGCCCCAGACTGGTTTACGTCCGGGGGGAGCAGAGCGATGCCGCAGGACTTGCACTCAGCGATATACTCGGCTACCTTCTCGCTGGAATCCAACACAGAAGTGAGGAGAGCTGCCATATATTCTCTGGTATAATGGCATTTGAACCAGGCGGTCTGGTAGGCCACGATGGCGTAGGCCAGGGAGTGGGCCTTATTGAAGGCATAGTTGGCAAAGTCATAGATCTCGTCATAGATGGACTGGGCCACCGCCTCAGGGATCCCGTTGGCTACACAGCCCTTGATATTCCGGTCCGGGTCCCCATGGAGGAAAGCCCCCCGCTCCCGCTCCACGTCCTTGGCCTTCTTCTTGCTCATGGCCCGGCGGACCATATCGGCCTGGCCCAGAGAATAGCCCGCCAGCTTGCGGAAGATCTCGATGACCTGCTCCTGGTATACGATACAGCCGTAGGTACTTTGAAGGATCGGCTCCAGCATGGGGTGCTTGTATTTCACCAGCTTGGGGTCGTGCTTGCAGGCCACGAACCGGGGAATGGAATCCATCGGGCCGGGGCGGTAAAGGGCGATAATGGCGCAGACGTCCTCCAGATCCTTGGGCTTCAGACTGACACAGACCCCGGTCATACCGGCGGATTCCATCTGGAACACCCCCGAGGTCCGGCCCTCGGAGAGCATCTTCAACACCTCCGGGTCATTGTCCGGGATGTCTGCAAGGGTAAAGCCGGGCCGTGTCTTTTGGATCTGTTTCACCGTATCATCCAGTACTGTCAAGTTCCGCAGGCCCAAAAAGTCCATCTTGAGAAGCCCCAACTCCTCCAGGGTCACCATCGTGTACTGGGTCACCGGCTGGCCGTCGTTGGTGGCAAGGGGCACATAGTCCTCCACGGGAAGCCGGGTAATGACCACCCCCGCCGCGTGAGTGGAGGCGTGGCGAGGCATCCCCTCGATGGCTTGGGCGGTGTCGATGAGCAGCTTGATCTGCTCATCCTCCTCATACATATCCCGCAGGGGCTTGGACAGTTTTAAAGCGTCAGCCAAGGTGATGTGAAGGGTCTGGGGACCCGCCGGCACCTGCTTTGCCACCTTGTCCACCTGATCATAGGGCATATTGAGGACCCGGCCCACGTCCCGGATGGCCCCACGGGCCGCCATGGTGCCAAAGGTGACGATCTGGGCCACATGGTCGGCGCCATACTTTTGGCGGACATAGTCGATGACCTCCTCCCGGCGGCGGGGGCAGAAGTCGATGTCGATATCGGGCATGGTGACCCGTTCCGGGTTTAAAAACCGCTCGAAGAAAAGGCCGTACTTCATGGGGTCCACTTCCGTGATGGCCAGACAGTAGGCCACCATGCTCCCCGCCGCCGAGCCACGACCGGGGCCCACGGGGATATCGTGGCTCTTGGCGTAGCCGATAAAGTCGGAGACGATGAGGAAGTAGTCCACAAAGCCCATCTTGCGGATGACTCCCATCTCATACTCCAGCTGTTCCCGGTATCCCTCAGGATGGCCGGGATAGCGGCGCTCAAAGCCCTGATAACAAAGCTTCTCAAAGTAGGCGTCCGGGTCGGTCTCCCCCTCCGGCAAATGGAATTCCGGCAGGTGATACTTGCCGAACTCAAACTCCACGTTACACATGTCCGCGATTTTCAGGGTGTTCTCCATCGCCCCGGGATATTTTGAAAAGAGGGCCTCCATCTCCTGGGTGCTCTTGAAATACATCTCACTTCCCTCAAACTTCATCCGGTCCGGGTCGGCCTCGGTCTTTCCCGTCTGGATACACATGAGGATATCCTGCATCCGGGCGTCCTCTTTGGTGAGGTAGTGGGCATCGTTGGTACAGACCAGGGGAATACCCGTCTCCTCATGGATACGGACAAGGCCCGCGATGACCACGGGATCAGCCTCCAGACCGTGGTCCTGAAGCTCCAGATAGTAGCTCCCCCGGCCAAAGAGCGCATCCATCTCCAGGGCGTGGGCCTTGGCCCCCTCATAGTCCCCGTTCCGCAGCCGCCGGGGCAGCTCCCCGGCCAGACAGGCGGACAGGCAGATCAGCCCTTCGGAACGCTCGTGGAGGAGATCCAGATCGATCCGGGGCTTGATGTAGAAACCCTCCGTATAGGACTGGCTCACCATGTGGGAAAGATTGCGGTAGCCCACCTCATCCTTGCACAGGAGGATCAGGTGCCGGGCCCTGCTGTCCAGCTCGTGGACCCGGTCAAAGCGGGTCCGGGGGGCCACATAGACCTCGCAGCCGATGATGGGCTTGATCCCCTCCGCCTTGCAGGCCCGGTAGAAGTCAATGACCCCATACATGGTGCCGTGGTCGGTGATGGCCACGGCGGGCTGCCCCAGCTCCTTCACCCGC
>CATKDV010000078.1:0-7350 GCA_949746985.1 uncultured Eubacteriales bacterium
CATGAAGCTGGAGCTGACCCAAAAGCAGTTTCGCCGTCTGCTGGACATGGCCTATATCGGAAACTGGATCCTGAACTCCACCCGGGGGGAGGACCGCTTCCGGGACTATGACCAGGTGGAGAGCATCCTGTTCCAGAAGGCCAAGGAGCTGGGAATGGATACCCTGACGGAATACTGGCGCGGGGAGGCTGTTCCCTCCCAGGCCTTTGCCGAGGGAGGCATCCACGAGGCCATTATGGAGTATGAAAACAACGTATTTTTTGACATCCTGGCCGAGGATCTGGCCCGGAGGGATATGGACGATGTGCCCATCGACGAGAGCAACTATCAGGAGCTGGCCCAGCGCATCGAGGCCTATATCGCCGAGTTTGAGCAGCACGGGACAGACCATATTCTGGTGGATACAGAGAATCCGTAGGGGGAATGGCTTTGAAAAAACTCCACTATAATTCCCCGGTGATCCTCACCTTCTTTTTCCTCTCTCTGGCGGCCCTGGTCCTGGGGGCGGCGACCCAGGGGCGGAGCACCCGGCTGCTTTTTTCGGTCTACCGCGCCCCTGTCACGCCCCTTTTCTTTGTCCGGCTCTTCGGACATGTACTGGGCCACAGCGGATACGCCCACTTTTCCGGAAATATGGTGCTGTTTTTGGTGGTGGGTCCGCCCATGGAGGAAAAGTACGGCAGCGGCCCTCTTCTGGAGGGGATCCTGCTCACCGCTCTCATCTCCGGGGGCCTGCAATGCCTGCTGTTCCCCGGCACCGCCATCCTGGGGGCCAGCGGCATCGTGTTTATGCTGATCCTCCTGTCCTCTCTGGCGGGGATGAAGGCCGGGACCGTTCCTCTCACCCTCCTTCTGGTGGCCGCCATCTATCTGGGGCAGGAGGTCTATTCCGCCCTTTTTGTCCAGGACAACGTGGCCCACTTCATGCACCTGGTAGGCGGGCTATGCGGTGCGGGGTTCGGGCTTTTGGTCTTTCGGAGAAAGGGCGCAGGCTGACCCTGCCGCCCTTCTCTCCCTACGAAATAAGACAGGGGCGTTGGTACTTTGGTACCAACGCCCCTGTCTTGTTTCCGGTATTCTTCGGCCGCTTTAAAGCCGAGGCGGACGCTTTTGATACTGGGACAGGCGTTCCTTCAGCAGGGCCGCCGCTTCCGCGGCCGAGTCCACGCCAAATATCCGGTCGTCCTCCGCCTCGCAGCGCACCCGGCCATCCAGCCTTCGGTCTGCCAGAGCCGCGCTCCAGCCGCCCCCATTCCGGTAGACCGCGATAAGGCGGCACAGGTGCCAGGCGTAGGACAGCTCGGAGAGGGTCCCCGCCCCGCCGCCGATGGCTATGACCCCATCGGCATTGGCTACAATGCCGTTTCGGTAGACGTCGGTCCCGGTGGCGATAACGATGTCCGCATAGGGGTTGGCCTGGTCCGGGTCAAAGGAGGGGAGGATGGCTACGGTGTCCCCCTCCCGGTAGCTTTTGGCCTGTCTGGCCCCCCGAAGGGCGGCCTCCATCACACCGCCCAGGCCGCCGGTCATTACCCGGTAGCCACTCTCTACCAGGGTCCTTCCCAGCTCCATGGCCGTCTGGTAGCAGGGCTCGTCCTCCTTCAAATTTGCATAGCCTATCACGGCTATCATCTGTTTTCTCACGGGCGCGGACCTCCTTCTCCCAAGGCCCCGGGCAGGGCCCTGGTCACCTCTGCGGCTGACTTTACAGGATAGAACCGGCCCGGATGGGCCCCTTCCCCCTCCAGCTCGGCGGCCAGACGGCCGCTGCCGGGGAGGTCCCGGTAGGCGAAGACCGGGCGGCCCCGCTCCAGGGCCATGGCTATCTCGCTCAGGGTGCCCGCCCCGCCGCCGATGGCTGCCACCGCGTCGGCGTTGGCCACCATGGCGTTCATATAGAGGTCAGCCCCGGTGGCGATGACGATATCCGCGCAGGGGTTGGCCGTCTCCGGGCAGAAGGTGGGCAGGAGGGCTACGGTGCCCCCCTCCCGGTAGTGTTCGGAGGCCTTCGCCCCCGCCAGAGCCGCCTCCATCACGCCGCCCAGGCCGCCGGTGAGGACCCGGTAGCCGCGCTCGGCCAGCTGTTTTCCCAGGCCGTAGGCCTGCTCCCACTCCGGGGTCCCGGGGGCACATTCCGCCGAGCCTACCACGGCCACCACTTTACGGCGCATGGTCTCAGAACTCCACCGCCGCATCCAGCGACAGGGCCAGCATGTCCTTCAGGGAGCGCTCCTTCTCCTCCTGGCTCAGGACGCCGCCGGCATATTTCCCGTCGCTGACCGAGCATACGCACAGGGCCCTGGCGCCGTACCGGGCGGCGATGGTGTAGAGGGCGGCCCCCTCCATCTCGGCCCCCAGGGCGCCGTACTTGACCCAGTTTTCAAAGCCGTAGGGCTTATCCTTCTGGTAGAGCTGGTCGGAGGACTTCACCAGGCCCACGTACACCTTTTTCCCCTGCTCCAGGGCCTTTTCGTAGGCTGTGTTCAGCAGCTCAAAGTCCGCCAGAGGGGCATAATCCCCGTCAAACTTATGGCGGAGTATCCCGCTGTCGGTACAGCAGCCCTGGGCCAGGATGATGTCCTTCAGGCCGATCTCCTCCCGGAAGGAGCCGCAGGTCCCCACCCGGATGAGCGTCTTGACGCCATAAAATTTCACCAGCTCGGTGGCGTAGATGGAGATGGAGGGAAGTCCCATACCGGTGCCCATGGCGGAGACAGGGACCCCCTTGTAGGTCCCGGTATAACCGTACATGCCCCGTATCTCGTTAAAGCAGACCGGGTCTTCAAAGAAGGTCTCGGCGATATATTTGGCCCGGAGAGGGTCGCCGGGCAGCAGGATGCGGGGGGCGATCTGGCCCATCTCCGCCTGGATATGTGGGGTGCTCATTGCGCCGCCTCCTCTCTGTCCGCCACGGAAACTGCCGTGTCCAGTCCCAGGCGTATCATCGCGTCCAGGGAACGCTCCCTATCCCGGGGGGAGAGCTCTCCCTGAATGGATGGCCCATCGACCACCGTGACCAGGCTCAGGGCCCGGACCCGGTGCTTTTGGGCCAGGGTGTAGAGCACCGCGCTCTCCATCTCCCCGGCCAGCACGCCGTGCTCCTTCCACTTCTCCATCCTCCGGTCATCGTCATAGAACAGGTCACTGGAGAGGACGTTGCCCACGGCGAAGGGAACGTTCCGGTCCCGGGCGATAAGATACGCCGTCCGTGTCAGCTCAAAATCCGCCAGAGGGCAGTAGGTGCCGGGGAACAGGTGGCGGTTCATGTCGCTGGTGGTGGAGGCGCCGCTGGCGATCACGACGTCCCCCAGCTTCAGCTTCTCGCTGATCCCCCCCGCCGTGCCCAGGCGGATCAGGGTGTCCGCCCCATAGTCGCAGATCAGCTCATGGACATAGATGCCGCAGGAGGACATACCCATGCCCGTACCCATAACGGATATCCGCTTTCCCTGATAGGTCCCGGTATAGCCCAGCATATTCCGGACCGTGTTGAAGCACACGGCCCCCTCCAGGTAATTTTCCGCGATGTATTTGGCCCGCAGAGGGTCGCCGGGCAGTAATATCCGTTTTGCTACCGTCCCTTCCGCCGCGCCGATATGTGTGCTCATAGTTCGCTCCTTTCCGGCGTTTTTCGCCGCTTATTCGCTGTAAACTCCCAGGTCCTTGGCCACTTCCTTCACCGCCTGGGCATAGTCCCCGTGTATCACCTTCATGTTAGCGGCCAGACGGGCGGCCAGGGGGAAGCCGTAGTCCTCCACAAGGTATTTCTCCACATCCCGGTACTTGCCGTCCTCCCCCTTCACGCAGCTGATCCGCTCCACAAGGGGCCGGTCATCGCTGATGAAGCAGTAGCAGGGGTAGCCCAGGCCGAAGCACATACCGGCCTCAAACACGGTGCCGCTGTCCGGCTCGTAGCCGTGATAGGGGTTGAAGTTGGCCAGGATCAGGTTGCTGTTGCGGATATGGAGCTGGTCCCGGTCAAAGAAAAAGGCGCTGCGGATAAACCTGTTCTTGAAATCCTCCTCCGACGGAACGGGCTGATCCGGAGCCACGTCGGCGGGGAAAATACCCTCGAAATTGTATTTCTCGCACACGGTCTTCATCCAGTCGCCGTATTCTCTGTCATTCACCATAAAGCACTCCGTGCCCGCCAGATAGGCCCGCCATTTTCCCGGCTCCACGGGCCAGGTGGCCTCCGCCCGGTGGTCCACCGCGGGGGTGATCCGCTGGCCCCGCATCTTGTCCTCCTCGATCAGGTCCACCATCAGGGCCCGGATGCACTCCATGAAGCCGCCCTCGATCATCTTGCCCGGGATCATGTACATCAGATTGCCCGGGGTATAGCCATCAAGGTATCTGAGCCCGTGCTGGTCGATGGTCCTGCCGGCCTCGTCGTAATGGGCGTTGGGATACTTGTGGATCACGTCCCGCATATCGTGGACATGGGTATAGATGCGCTTTTTCTTGGAGAAGGCGATGCCCAGGTCAAAGATGGTGGAACTCTCCGGCTCCCCGCCCCGGAAGGGGTTCACGTCGGCGATGACAATGTCGCAGTCGTCCAGGAAGGTGCGGTCGATGGGCTCGTACTCCTCCAGGCCCTTCTCCACATAGGAAAAGTCATTGACGACCTCAAAGCCGTAATACTCCGCCACCGCTTTATACATTTTCAGCTCGGCCAGGCCGTTGGGAAAGTATTTCTGGGGTCCCGTGATGTACAATTTATAAGGTTTCATGCCATTTACTCCTTTTCCATTTTATTCAATTTGTTTTTTACAAAGCAAACCGCGTCGGAAAACGTCCCATGTACATAGCTGGGCGTGCTGCCGAACTGTTTTCGCAGGCGCTCCTCATATTCCCAGGGATCATACCGCCTCCGCTCTGCCGGCCAGCCATAGCCGCGGGGCATCCCCTGGGTCAGAACGTCCTTATCCACGCTGAAAAAGACCACGCAGAGATGTCCCAGGCCCGCCGCCATCCCCAACTCAAACACCGTGCCCAGATCGGGCTGGAGGCCGTGGTAGGGGTTCATGTTGGCGATGATGATATCGGAGAGCAAAATCTTGTACTGGTTCTTGTCAAAGGTAGCCCCCATGCTCACCACCACATCCATCTGCTCCTCCAGGGTGAGCTCCTTCAGCCCCTCCATATGGCGGGTGGGGAACTCCGCATCAAAGCCGCTCTCCCTGCACAGGCAGATCATCACCTCGCCCAGAAGCTCCTCATTTTCATAGAAACATTCGTAGCCGGCCAGGTAGGCCAAGTGTCCGTCCTTGGGGCTTCTCCGTTTCTGGAATCGGAGGTCCTCCTGGGGCCGGATGCGCTGGCCCCGCTCCTTGAGCCTCTCTATCTGATCATACCAGAGCGTTTTCAGGCACTGCTCCACACCTCCCTCCACGATTTTTGTGGGAACGCTGTACATCAGATTTCCTATGCTCCAGGCCGTGGTATAGCGAAGACCGTACTGATCCATGATGGACCGGTGACCGTCAAAGTAAGCGTAGGGGTAGCGGTGGATCTGGTCCCGGGCGTCGCTGACAAAGCCATAAAGCCGTTTCCGCTTCCCATAGCCGATCCCCAGGTCAAAAACCACCCCCGGCTCCGGCTCCCCCGCCTCCCACTTTCGCAGGTCCGCCACCACTACGTCACATTTTTCCATATAGTCCGGGCTGAGGCGGTCACCCCGGTCCCGGTCGGAGGAGACCACCCGGAAGCCGTAGAACGCGCAGAGCCTTTCCGCCTGGAGATACTCCCGCTCGGCGGCTCTTTGTCCCAGTGAGAGATGAACAGACAATGTATCCATAGCAGGCCTTCTCTCCCTTTCCCCATCCTCCTTCGCATTTCAGGGACGTAATTCAAACATTCTGTTTTTATTATAACATTCGCTCTTTCTATTTTCAATCTCAAGTTTGCCAAATCGGCCCCGCTGTTTTTGTCTATTCTATCTAAAAATTTATTTTTTCTTTCCGTTTCGCTTTTTGATTTTTACCACCGTTCGAATATTAACGTTGCATTTTGTTAAAAACATTGGTACAATTATTACATCTGAACCGCGCCACGCTTTTTATACTTCTATCAGGGAGGTGGGCCATATGCTGTTGAATGAGCAGGATTCCAAAACGCTTCGGCTGCACAAGATCATTACCATCCTGCAGGAGCGAAATGGCGCCTCTGTCCGCGACCTGGCCAGGGAGCTGGGCGTCTCTGAAATGACCATCCGACGCGACTTCGAGTACCTCAGCCATACCAACGCCATCAAACGGGTCCACGGCGCCGTGATCTACAATCCCGACTTCTCCCCCAGCGAGGCCATGGAGGCAAAGGACAGCTCCTCTCCCTCTCCCCGCCTGGAGCAGAGCGATCTTCAGGCCCGCCGGTTTGGCGCGGCCCTGGCCGAGCTGATCGAACCTCAGGACGCGATCCTCATTGACTGTGGGGAACTGGCCGCCGGTATGGCTCAGGCCCTGCCGGCCGATCTGGAGTACGATATCTTTACCTATTCCACCGCGGTATTTGAGCGGGCCGCAGCCTGCGGAAACCGGGGGCAGCTGTTTTTGGTGGGCGGCGCCTTCCACCCTGACCGGGGCATGTGTGAAAGTGATCTCTCCTCCAGCATCCTCCGGCAATTCCGCTTCAGCAAGGTCTTCCTGTTTCCCGACGGCATCCACTCAGAATTCGGCATTACCTGCGCCAATTTGTATGAGGTCCCCTCAAAAAAGGCCGCTTTGGCCTCCTCTTTGAAGACCATTCTTGTGGCCGAGTCCGACCGGTTTGAAACGGTTTCGAAAAATCATATCGCCGATCTGAAGGCGGTAAATATGGTCGTTACAGACAGCGGCCTGTCCAGCTTTTGGAAGACCTATCTGCGGAATATGGGTATCGAAATTCTGTTTGTATAACGTTTATGTCCCAAACCAGGACGGGCGGCGCTCTCTATGACTGCAGCGTCAACCAAAGCCGCTGATTTCGATATGTCATTTATGTTAAAAGGATAGACAGTCCGCTCAGCGGGCTGTCTATCCTTTTACAAATTTTCATGCTTCTTCAATTCCTGAATTTGTCAATTTGATTTGTGCATATAAAATCTCACTGGGGCAAAGATATGCTCGGATTCTCGATCCGAACGAATCTCACAGAGAGAAAAAAAGAAAACAAAAGGAGATGCGAACTATGTCTAGCAACAAGTCTGTTGTCCCCAGCGCCCGCGAGGCCCTGAACAAGTTCAAGATGGAGGCCGCCACCGAGGTGGGCGTGAACCTGAAGCAGGGTTACAACGGTGACCTGACCAGCAAGCAGGCCGGCTCTGTCGGCGGCCAGATGGTCAAGAAGATGATCGAGGCTTACGAGAACGGC
>CATKDV010000079.1:0-4969 GCA_949746985.1 uncultured Eubacteriales bacterium
CAGCAGTGCGCCGCCGCCCTCCGGGGGGACCCCATTCCGGAGCGTCCCCCCCTCCCGGAGCGGATCGACACGGCGGTGGAGCAGATCGAGATGACCGCCCGCCAGAAAGGGGAGCGGGTGGCCTGTCTGGAAGCCCGGCGGCAGTATATCCTGTACCTGAAGGGGATCCCTTACGCCGGATACTATAAGGAAAAGCTGTGCCGGGTGGAAACGTTGGAGCAGGTGTATGAAATCACAAAGGGGATCAAACGGGACTTAAAGGACCCGGAGGAATAGGGACGGGCGCACGACGTGTGCCCGTATTTGCGGTATTTCAAAGGAGAAAGGCAGGTGAGGAAACGGTGACAGAGCAGGAGCTGGTCCAAGCCGCCCAACAGGGCGACCAAGGGGCCTTTTCCCGATTGGTGGAAGCCAATCAGGGTAAAATATACAGCCTGTGCTTCCGGATGACGGGCAACCCCGACGACGCCGCCGACCTCACCCAGGAGGCCTTTCTCAACGCCTGGCGGGGCCTTGGCAAATTTGGCGGGCAGAGCACTTTTTCCACCTGGCTCTATCGTCTGGCCGCCAACGCCTGCATCGACTTCCTCCGCCGGGAGAAGCGGCGCAGCGCCCTGTCCATGACTCTGGAGGACGGGGAGGACGAGGACCACCAGGCCGACCTCCCCGACGAGCGTTGGTCCCCGGAGCGGGAGTTGGAGCGGAAGGAACTCCGAAACGCTGTTCAGAAGGGCCTTTTGACCCTCTCCCCCGAACACCGGCAGGTACTTCTTCTCCGGGAGACCGAGGGTCTGTCCTACCAGGAGATCGGCCAGGCCCTGGACCTGGAGGAGGGCACGGTGAAGTCCCGCATCGCGCGGGCAAGATTGGCTCTGAAAGATTATTTGCAAAAGAGTGGGAACTTTTCCAGCTTCCCGCCGTCCAAGTAAGTGAAAAAGCAAACGAAAGGAGGCCGCCCCTATGGCGCATTGTGACGAATATATAGACCTGATCAGCGCCGCCATCGATGGGGCGCTCTCCCCCGTGGAGCAGGAAAAGCTGGACTCCCATCTGGCCTCCTGTCCAGAGTGCAGGGCCCTCTATGAGGAACTGACCGCCCTCCACGCCGCCCTCTCGGGCCTTCCCCCCGTGGAAATCCCGGCGGACCTGACAGAGCGCATCATGGACGCGGTGGCGGCGGAGCAGGTGCTTCCCTTCGCCCCCACCCAGGCCCAAAAATCCCCCGTCCGCCGGTGGCGTTGGCTCACCTCCGCCGCCGTGCTGGCGTTGGTGTTGGCCGGGACCTGGGGGCTCCGACCCTGGGAGAACACCGCTAGGGACGCAAAGCCGGAGGGCGCGCCCTCCTCCATCCTTCAGAATATTCCGGCCAGTGACGAGTCCCTGCCCGAGGCCAGCCAGGCTGTCCCGGAAAACGCCGCCGGGACCATGACCCTCTCCGGTGACGCCGCCGACCAGTCGTCCGCCGACCCGGCTTCCAAGGCCTATGAAAGCGGCGGTCTTCTCACTGCCCCAGGAGATGGGGAAAAATGGAAGAGCCCCTCCAATGGAAACATATCCGAAGCGGTGGTGGAGCCGGATGCCGCCGCCCCTCCCACAGCCAGGATGATGCCCTCCGCCGCCGCCAGGGATGACGGCGGCCAGACCCCCGTCCTCTTCTCCGCCATGCCCGCCGTGGCTCCCCAGGAGACCCCGCCCCCGGAGGAGGACAAAACTCCGGCGGAGACCGAGCCCCCGACAGTCCGGTCCTTCATGACCACGGCCAACGGTGTGACCAACCACTCCCTCTCCCCCTACCGCCAGGCCATCGACCTCTGCGCCGCCTTTCTGTACCCCAGGATCGACCTCACCGCCGCCGTGGCCGACGAGCTTGGCCAGACGGTGACCCTGCCCTACCCCGACGGCGGCGACGTTCTCTTTTTCTGCGATACCGTGGCCGAGGACGGCCGCTATCTGGTGGTCTGCGAGCCCGGAGACTGGGCCAGCCAGTTCTGGGTGGACCTCTCCTCCGGGACGGTCACCCTCATTGCCGCTGGCGACCCCCAAACTCCCACGGTCACCGACCCAGAGCAGGCCCTGGAGCGGCTGGCAGAATACCAGTATTCCCACGATCTCTCCTGCCTGTACCGGGAGACGGCGGCGGACGCCCCCCTTTCCGTCCGATTTTTCTGGGACCGGCAGTATCAAGATATGGAACTGACCATCACCCAGGATGGCGAGGACAAGGACTGCTTCTACTTCATCTGCCTCTGGGCGGACAGCCCCGAAAGTGCCTATCGCTACTCGGTCCAACGGGCGGACGGCCAGGTGGCCTTTCTGGGGGAACCCCTGACGGCAGACGGGGCCCTGGCCCTCCTGCTGGAGCGCTATCCCCAGCCCGGGTGCGAGACCTGGGAATACGGGAATATCCAGCCGGGATGGCAGTCCCCCATCTGGACACGGGATGGTATCGACTGCTGGCTCAAATATGAGGGCCCCGGGGAGTATGACGGCAGGATCTATTACGGGTTCATCCAGTATGAGACCGCCTGGGAGGGAACTCCCGGGATCATCAGCTCCCCCCAAGGCTACTCCGTCCCCGCCGAGGGCGGAAGGATCACCCTCGCCGGAAATTGATCTTCCTGTCACAGGCCCCGCACAGGGATCTTCCCTGTGCGGGGCCTGCTGTCTTTATAAGTGCGGAAGATTCTTGCGGTATTCACGCAAGTCATCTTCCCGTACAGTCTCAATGATCTTATCAAGGGCCGCGGTAAGAGTGTCCTTCTCCTCCGGCAAAGTCCCCTGAAACTGAAAGGCGTTGGATGCGCCTAAAGCGGCAAATTGGGTCGGTATCTTCAGGTTTTCCAGGAGCGTGCGGATCTCCCTGTACTTTTCGATCTCACTCTCCTCTTGCCAGTTTCCCCGCCGGATCTCCTGATAAAGCTCCGAGTCCGGATAGATGGTCAGCATGTTGACGCCGATCAGCGTCGGGCGGAGCTGATTGCAGACGGCGGCTGTGGCCTTTGCGCCGGTTTCCCCCCGGTCCGCGCCGGAGATCCCCGCCAGGTAGAAAAAGCTGTAATGGATCCCTGCCCGGTCCAGCCTCCGGCACTGCTTCACAATATCGGCGGCGGCATACCCCTTATTCATAAATCCCAGAGCCTCGTCATCGCCCGTCTCGATCCCGATGGTTAGACCGTCATATCCGGCTTGGCGCAGGGTCGCCAACTCCTTCTCTGATTTTAGTGTAACGTCCGTAATTCGAGCAAAGCACCCGATCGTTTTAATAGAGGGAATGTACCGCCGGATCAGGTCTGCGATCTCTGCAAGCCGTTCAGACTTCAATACAAAAGGATTTGCTCCGGTCAAAAAAGCCCTCTGCGGACGCTCCGGCCGGGGCATCCCCTGCAAACGGGCCGCCAGCATGGAAATGGGGTCTGTACTCCAGAGCTGCGCCTCCTGCAGATCGCTCTCTATGTCCTCAAGAGGGGACATTCTGAATTTGAATGGCAAGTCCTCATAGAGCGTACAAAATTTACATTTGTGGTGGGTGCAGCCCGCCGTGACCTCAAGCAGCAGCGAGGAAGCCTCGTAGGGCGGCCGCCATATCGTTCCGGTGTAGTGCATAGCAAAACCTCCTTATTTTTCCGCCATTATACCATGGCACAGCGAAAATAAAAGTACGGTACTTTTTTGTAGTACCTTGCTTTTTTGATGCAGAGGCAATACAATGGGCTGACAGGAGGTGGCGGAAATGAGAAAAACAGAAACGGCAGTCCAACGCTGCAAAACCATGTCGACCCTTCAAAAGATACTGGGCGGGAAATGGAAGCTCGAGATCCTCTACTATATCGCCTTTCACGACATTCACCGGTTCGGCGCTTTGCGCCGCCAGCTCGGGGAGATCACGGAGTCCTCCCTTACAAAGCAGCTCCGGGAATTGGAGGCCGATGGATTCCTGATCCGCCATGACTATCAAGAGGTCCCCCCAAGGGTGGAATATACCCTGTCTGCGCTGGGTGCGAGCTTTATTGACGTCATCCGGTATATGAAGCAGTGGGGAGAACGGAATCTGCCCGACTGTACCGGCTAAAGGCGGAGGTAATTTTTGTGCGATTTTCTCAAAATTTTTGTTGTCAACTCTCCCGCTTTGCGATATAATGGACAAGAACAGTGAAATTTTCAGCTCCCCCCACTGTAAACCCACAACGTAAGGAGAGGACACACATGAGCTATTCCGCGCAAAATATCCGCAACATCTGCCTGCTGGGCCACGCCGGCAACGGCAAGACCTCTCTGGCGGAGAGTATGCTTTTCCTCACCGGCGGCACCGACCGCCTGGGCAAGATCCCCGACGGCAATACCGTCTGCGACTACGATCCCGAGGAGCAAAAGCGCCAGACCACCATCTCTCTGGCGGTGGCTCCGGTGGAATATAACGGCTGTAAGATCAACGTGCTGGACGCCCCCGGCGGCTTTGATTTCGCCGGCGAAGTGGCCGAGGCCCTCCAGGCCTCCGACGCCGCCATCATCGTCTGCTCGGCCAAGTCGGGCATGAGCGTGGGCGCGGAAAAGGCCTGGAAATACTGCACCGCCCGGAAGCTGCCCCGGCTTTTGTACATCTCCAAGACCGACGAGGACAACTCCGACTACAACGCCGCCTTCGCCACCCTGCGGGAGCGGTTCGGCAAGAACATCGCCCCCGTGGTGGCCCCCATCTGGGACGCGGACAAGAAGGTCATCGGCATCATCGACGTGCTGCAGAAGCGGGCCTTTGAGGTGGGACCCAAGGGGGAGCGCGTGGAGATCGACGTGCCCGAGGACAAGATCCCCGTGCTGGATGAGCTCTACGACGCCCTGAAGGAGTCGGTGGCCGAGACCAGCGAGGAGTTTATGGACAAGTACTTCTCCGGCGAGGATTTCACCTACGCTGAGATGATCCAGGGCCTGCGCCAGGGCGTGAAGGACCTCTCCCTCTTCCCCGTGGTCTGCG
>CATKDV010000080.1:0-6991 GCA_949746985.1 uncultured Eubacteriales bacterium
ACTACTGGTGCCTCCGGGAGGACCTGGGGGAGAAAACGGTATGGGAGACCGACCTGGGTATGACCTGGCAGTATCTGAAGAACAGCCCCGATACCAGGATGCTGTTCAATGATGAGCTACTTGAGGCAAAGTCTGTCAGGTCGTGACAGAGTGAATGAGCTGCGCTCGCCCATTCTCCAAAGGAAAGGAAGGACTTATCATGAAACGGAAAAGCATATCCCTACTTTTGGCTTTGACACTGGTATTTTCTCTTTTGCCTGCCGCCTTGGCGGCGGAGAGCGTTACCCCCACGCCGCCGGAGTGGATTAAGACGGAGGATTATCTGGTCTTTCCCGGGGATGAGGTCTATGAACCGGAGAATTGGGCGAAGGTCGAGGAACTTCGGGAAGGGGCACGCAACGGTGGGACGATAGTGATCGACGGTAGCCAAGATTGGGCGGAAGGCTCTCCCGGAATGTGCTATGAGACGGGACTGGTACGAATCAAATATGGTCTAAATGCCAAGGAGGAGGGAAGGCATTGGAACAACGCTTTCTATTCCGCTGGGCGGGCCTTCTCTGCGGCACAGGGTGACTATTGGGGAAAGTACGGAAAGCCTTATGATGAGCTGTATTACCGGCTGGATCTGGAGAAATATCGGGCCTGGGCGGTGGACAGCGTCAACTATGTCTCCGATTGGAAGCAATCTCTGACCGATACTCTGGCGGCCCTGAACATGACCCTGGACGATTTTTTCGCTGGGCAATATATGAGTTTGGCTAAGCCTGGGACCAGGGAGATCATTACCGCCGATATGCAGAGGATCGAGATACTGCTGGATGGATATAAGCTGTCTTTGGATGTTCCCCCTGAGGTTCGCAGCCAGCGAACCATGGTTCCTATCCGGGCGGTGGCCGAGGCCCTGGGGGCCACAGTGGAGTGGGTCCAGGATACCCAACAGATTATCATGACCCGGGCCGGGGTCACGGTGACCATGACCCTGGACAGCACCACGGCCAGCGTGGATGACCGGACTGTGGAGATGGACGTGGCCCCCTGCGCCACCGATGGCCGGACCCTGATTCCCGCCCGCTATGTGGCAGAATTCTTCGGACAGAAGGTGAACTGGGATGGAGCCAGGTGGCAAGTGCTCATCACGGAGGATAAGTCGGTGGTGGGGGATTCCAACCTGGAGGTTTGGGCACTTCCTATGGGGGCCATGTTGTCAAAACTGAATGGGGGAAACCCGGGGCACTTTGGACTGCATTCCCGCAATGCGTCCACTGTGGAGGATTGCCTTGACAGCCTAAACGGCGGGTCCTGGAATATCCCCGACCGAGATGACCTGGCCTACACCGTCCTGTCCATGACGCTCTATGGTCATGACTCCACCTTCCGGGAGATGGCCGAGGATGTAAAGAGCCGGCCGCAGAACGAGAGGGATCTTATTTCTCAGCAGTCCGACGCCTGGCCCAGCTATATGTGGGAGTACACCGAGTATGTGGATGAAAAGTGGGGGGACCGGGGTATCATGGCCTGGGACCTGTTCCGCATGTCCAACCTGGTCCAGTGGGGCTACACCGCCGGGTATGTGACCTATGCCGAGGCGCTGGAACTGTTGGAGCCCGCCGCCACCATCCTCTGTGAGAACTTCTCCTCCTGGGACGAGGCCTATGAGAACTACCTGGACGGCTACAACTGGTGGGCCAGGAACGATGTGCTGGGTCAGGATATCTGGGAGACCCCCCGGGGAAAGGTCTACCGGACCATGCGGGAGGACCCCAAAACGGCCCTCATTTTTGACGACACCCTCTTTGAAACCGGTGTCATCGGCTTGCCTGATGATTCCAATACGTAATACCGAAAAAAGATAATACCCAACGGATAAAGGATGGATGCCAAAATGGCCAAGAAAAAGAATCCCGATGAAGCAAAGCACCGCCCTGCCGACCCCAATGTGATGGGCCTCCGGGCCGAGGTGCTGGAGCAGCCCATCACCCAGACCTTGGAGATCAACTACATGCCCTACGCCATGAGCGTTATCATCTCCCGGGCCATCCCGGAGATCGACGGGTTCAAGCCCAGCCACCGGAAGCTTCTCTACACCATGTATGATATGGGCCTTCTCACCAAGGCCCGGACCAAGTCGGCCAACATCGTGGGCCAGACCATGAAGCTCAACCCCCACGGCGACGCGGCCATCTACGACACCATGGTACGGCTCTCCCGGGGCTATGGGGCGCTGCTGCACCCCTTTGTGGACAGCAAGGGTAACTTTGGTAAGGTCTACTCCCGGGACATGGCCTGGGCCGCCAGCCGGTATACCGAGGCCAAGCTGGACGGCATCTGCCAGGAGCTTTTCCGGGATATCGACCAGGATACGGTGGACTTTGTGGACAACTATGACGGCTCTATGAAGGAGCCCTCATTGCTCCCCACCACCTTCCCCAACGTGCTGGTGTCCGCCAACCAGGGCATCGCGGTGGGCATGGCCTCCAACCTGTGCGGGTTCAACCTGGGGGAGGTGTGCGAGGCCACCATCGCCTACATGAAGGATGAGAACTGCGACCTTCTCTCCATTCTCAAGGCCCCCGACTTCCCCACGGGGGGACAGCTTCTCTACGACGGCGGACAGATGGCGGACATTTACGCCACCGGGCGGGGCTCCTTCCAGGTCCGGGCCAAGTGGCGGCACGTGAAGGAAGAGAATGTCATCGAAATTTATGAAATTCCCTACACCACCACCGCCGAGGCCATTATGGACAAGGTCACCGAGCTTGTGAAGGCGGGGAAGCTGAAAGAGATCGCCGATATGCGGGACGAGACCGACCTTTCCGGTTTGAAGCTGACCATCGACCTCAAGCGGGGGACCGACCCGGAGAAGCTGATGGCCAAACTCTTTAAGTCCACCGTCCTTCAGGACGCTTTCGCCTGCAATTTCAATATTCTGATCGCCGGGATGCCCCGGGTCCTGGGGGTCAGGGAGATCCTGTGTGAGTGGGTGGCCTGGCGGATAGAGGGGGTCCGGCGGCGGACCTGGTTCATCCAGAAGAAGAAAAAGGATAAGCTCCACCTTTTGAAGGGCCTGAAGAAGATCCTGCTGGATATCGACAAGGCCATCCAGATCATCCGGGACACCGAGCTGGACGCGGAGGTCATCCCCAACCTGATGATCGGGTTCGGCATCGACCAGGTCCAGGCGGAGTTTGTGGCGGATATCCGGCTGCGGAATATCAATAAAGAGTATATCCTCAAGCGGGTGGCCGAGACCGCCGACCTGGAAAAGGAGATCGAGGACTTACAGGACATTCTGGACCACCCCCAGCGGGTCAAGACCATCATTGCCGGAGAGCTGAAGGACGTGATGAAGAAGTATCCCTCCCCCCGGCGCACCGAGATCGTCTATGAGTACCAGGCCGCGGCGGAGGACGAGGGGGAGGACGAGACGCCGGACTATCCGGTGAATGTATTCCTCTCCCGGGAGGGATACTTAAAGAAGATCACCCCCCAGTCCCTGCGGATGGCCAGCGACCAGAAGTACAAGGAGGGGGACGGCCCCAGCCAGCAGTGGACCGCCGCCAACCGGGACGAGCTGCTGGTATTTACCGATGCGCAACAGTGCTACAAGACCCGGCTTGCCGACTTTGACGACGCCAAGGCCAGTGTGCTGGGGGATTATCTGCCTACCAAGCTGGGAATGGACCCGGGGGAGAATGTGGTATGGGCCTGTATCACCAGTGATTATTCCGGGCACCTGCTGTTTTTCTTTGAAAACGGCAAGGCGGCCCGGGTGGAGCTTTCCGCCTACAGGACCCAGACGCGGCGGAAAAAGCTGACGGGGGCATACTCGGACAAGTCGCCCCTGGCGGCGGCCTTCCTGCTGAAGGAGGATATGGAGCTGGCGGTGGTCTCCAGCGAGAACCGCTGCGTGGTGTTCCACACCGCCGTTTTGGCCCCCAAGACCACCCGGAACACCCAGGGGGTGGGGGTGATGACCCTGAAGCCCAAGCGAAAGGTGGACTTTGTCCGGCCGGCGGGGGAGATGTCCGGCGCCAACCTTGCCCGCTACCGGGCCAAATCCCTGCCCATTATGGGGGCTGTGCTCAAGCCGGAGGACAAGGGCGAGGAGCAAATATCTCTGTTTTAAAGGAGTGAGGACATGAAGCGCACCCCGGCCCAGCTGCTGAAAAATTATCTGCTCATTTTGGTGGGCGCGGCGGTGTATGCCCTGGCCTTTGACGCTTTTTTCGTGCCCAACGGCATTGCCTTCGGCGGCGTTACGGGACTTGCCCAGATGGTGAATTTCTTCTTCCCGCAGGCCCCTGTGGGGACTCTGGTCATCGTGTTCAACATCCCCCTGTTCCTGCTGGGGTGGAAGTTTTTGGGCGGGCATATGCTGGTCAGCTCTCTGTTTGCCATGACGGCGTCGTCGCTGCTGATCGACCTGTATCCCCTGGTCTATGAGTTCCCGCCCATGGAGGATACCCTTTTGGCCTGCGTGATCGGCGGGGTGGTGCTGGGAGTGGGGATGGGGATCACCTTCCTCCAGGGGGCCACCACGGGGGGGACTGAGATCGTGGCCCGGCTCCTCAAGCTGAGGCTGGCCTGGCTGCCCGTGGGCAAGCTGCTGCTGGCCGCCGACCTGACGGTGGTGGCCTTGGTGGCGGTGGTGTTCCGCAGCATGGGCACCGCCCTCTACGGCGTGGTGGCCCTCTATATCTCCACGGTGGTCATGGACCAGGTGCTCTACGGGATGGACAACGCCAAGGCGGCCTATATCATCTCCGACAAGCCGGAGGCCATTGCCCGGGTCATCATGGACGAGATGGAGCGGACGGTGACCTACCTCCAGGGGGAGGGCGGCTACCTGGGGCAGCCCAAGCGGGTGATCCTGTGCGCCTTTAAGCAGCGGGAGATCGTGGCCGTCAAGGCGGCTGTGCAGCAGGCGGATCCCAACGCTTTTATGATCGTTACCAACGCCCACGAAGTGCTGGGCGAGGGGTTTGGAAGCTATCATGGAAACGGACTGTAAAAATTTGAAGGAGGAAACGCACATGCCAGACTGGAAGAAGCTGACCGAAAATCTGGAAAGACATGGCTTTGCCGTAAGCCGCTTCGCCACCGGGAGGGAGGCGGCGGAGTACATAAACGCCTCCCTGGACGGGAAGAGCATCGGGATCGGTGGGTCCATGACCGTTCAGGAGCTGGGGCTTTACGAGCTTCTGGCCGCCCACAACCAGGTCCACTGGCACTGGGGACCGGAAAAACAGCCCGACACCCTTGCCAAGGCCGCCCAGGCGGAGGTGTACCTCACTTCGGTCAACGGCCTTGCGGAGACGGGGGAGCTTATCAATATCGACGGCACCTGCAACCGTGTCTCCGCCAGCATCTACGGGCATAAGACGGTCCTCTTTGTGGTGGGGGTCAACAAGATCGCTCCCGACTATGAAAAAGCCCTCTGGCGGGCCAGGAACATCGCCTCCCCCAAAAATGCCCAGCGGCTGGGAAGGAAGACCCCCTGCGCGGTAAAGGGGGACAGGTGCTACGACTGCCAAAGTCCCGAGCGTATCTGCCGGGCCCTGGTCACCCTCTGGCAAAAGCCCACCGGTGTGGAGAAGGCCGAGGTGGTGCTGGTGGAGGAGGAGCTGGGATATTAAAAGGCGAAAAGCGATCAAACCGAGTTTTTTGCTTGCAGACTTTCTATTTTGGCGTTCAAAAAGGGGGGCGTCTGCGTGAAAAACCGAATCACCGCCGTGGGACTTGCCCTCTGCCTGGGGTTTTCCGCCTCGGGCTGCGCGTCCATGCTGGAGCGCTCCTACAGTTCCTCCACCCATCATGTGGACAGGCCCACCACCGCCGAGGACCCCTCGGTCCTGCGGGTGGAGGATTACCGGGAGCTGGTCTCCGCTGTTCTCTATTTGGTGAGCGAGGGGGCGCAGACGGGGGTCATCCAGCTCTACGACTATTCCGGCCCGGTGGAGGAGGACCTGCCCGCCGCCTGTCTGGAGGTCACCGCCCAGGACCCTTTGGGGGCCTATTGCGTGGACTATATCAAGCATGAGTATACCCGGGTGCTCTCTTACTATCAGGCCACTTTGGACATCCATTACCGCCGCACCCAGGAGCAGGTGCGGTCCATGGTCCGGGTCACGGGAACCGGAGCCATCCGCACCGAGCTGCGCCAGGCCCTGACTCAATTTGCCCCGGAGGTGGTCCTGCGGGTGGCCTATTTTTCCGAGGACGCAGATTTTATCCGGGAGCTGATCCACCAGACCTATTATGAGGACCCCGCCTTTGCCCTGGGCTATCCGGAGGCGGAAATTTCCCTCTATCCCGACAGCGGCCGGGAGCGGGTGGTGGAGATCCTGCTCACCTATCCCGAGAGCGCCGACGAGCTTCTCCGCAAGAGCGAGGCGCTGGCCCGGGAGCTGGAGAACGCGGAGGTGGGGGAGCCGCTCTCCGCCGCTCCGGCCCAGGAGGCGCTCCGGGCGCTGTGGGCCCGGGCCGCCTATGCCCCTGACGGCGGCTCAACTGCCTACGACGCCCTGGTATCCGGTGTGGCCGACGACCAGGGGATGGCCCTGGGTTTCGCCCTTCTGGCCCCCGGAAGCCGGGTGGTGGAGGGCAGCCGCAGGGGGGAGCCCCGGTTCTGGAACAGCCTGGAGGGGGAGAGGGAGACTCTCTATCTGGATCCCTCCGAGGGCACGGGGGCGCTTTATACCGCCGGCGAGCTTTTTGACCAGGGCTACCGCTGGGCGGACGGCCCGGGGGAGCTTGAAGGGGAGGATCGCTCCGGGCAGGAGCAAAAAGAAGGGGAAAAGGGGACGGAAAGCCAATAATTTTCCTTTACAATGGGAAAAAAGTGTGGTATAGTATCATGGTACGACCATCCACCGGCTTAGAGACGGGACACACCTCTGTGTCAGAGGGCTCCATCCCCCCGCCCCCCAGCCGGTAGGATAGAATATTTGGAAAGGTGGAAACACACATGATCCGTAAGGACGAAAAGACG
>CATKDV010000081.1:0-1741 GCA_949746985.1 uncultured Eubacteriales bacterium
GCCAACGCCTACTTTGAGGAGAAGTGGGGCGGCATCTGGGAAAAAGAGGCCTACCAGCGGGAGCTTTTGCTCCAAAGCGAGATGGAGTTCCGGGAGAATATGTTTGTCCAGTATTTTGCCGCCCAGCCGGCTTTGGGGACAGGGGGCGGGCTTCTGACCCAGCCCGCCCGGGCCGTAACGCCCTGGGCCCCCTCCTGGGTGGAGCCGGGGAGCTACCTCACCTTCCCCGGGGACCCGGCCTACCAGCCGGGAAACTGGGATTATATCCAGGTTTTGCGGAAACAGGCGGAGGAGGGCGGACTTCTGGCCTACGAGGGCCGGGACTGGGCCGAGGGCTCCCCGGGGCAGTGCTATGAGACGGCCCTCATCCGCCTGAAATGCGCGGAAAACTATGGGGAGGATACCTTTGAAGCCAAGGCCGCTTTTCTTGCGGCGGGCCGGGCCTTTCACGCCGCCGAGAGCGGCTGGTACGACCAGAACCGGGGCCGGGATGAGATCTACTACCGCCTTTCCGTGGAGAAATACCGGGCCTATGTGCTCTACCACCCGGCCTACGCGGAAAATCTGGGCCGGGGACTGGTCCCCGCCCTGGACGCCCTGGGGATGACCCTGGACGATTTCTTCAACGCCCCCTACATGGACCGGGTGAGCCAGGCCGACCGGGCCATTGTGGCGGCGGCGGTGGCGGAGTATCAGGAGAGCTATGACCAGGAGAAGAACCGCATCACCGTGGAGCTGGACGGCGTAGTCCTCAGCATGGACACCGCCCCCCAGGTGGCGGCGGAGCGGGTGATGGTGCCCATCCGGGCCATCGCGGAGGCCCTGGGGGCCGACGTGGGCTGGAATGAGGAGACCTGGGAGGTCACCCTGACCCGGGCCGGGACCACAGTGGCCCTGACCCCCGGGAAGACCACCGCCACGGTGGACGGCGAGCGGGTGGAGATGGATGTGGCCCCCTACGCCGACCAGAACCGGACCTATGTGCCCGCCCGGTATGTCTCGGAGTTCTTTGGGCAGATCGTGACCTGGGACGGGGAAAACCGTCGGGTGGTCATCACTGAGGACACGGCCGCCGGGGAAAACGCCGGCCTGGAGGAATGGCTCCTGCCCATGGGCTCCCTTTTGGGCTTTGCCAGCGGCGGCGACCCCAGGCAGTTTGGCTTTTACGCCCGTCCCCCCTATACCGAAACCACCCTCAGCCCCCACGGGGTCAATGAGAACCGGACGGTGATCCCCCGGGACCGGTGCCGGGAAATTTTGGCGGACACGTGGGAGATCGGGGACCGGGAGAAGCTGCTGGAGACGGTGGAGGACATCCTGAAAACCGGAGACCAGAAGGATTTCCAGGCCGCCGCCGACGAGGTGCGGGACCTTACCGACAGCCAGATCGCCAGCCGGACGGCGAAGCTGGGGGATGTGGACAAATATATGTGGCCCTATACCAAAAACCTGTGGAAAAAGTGGGGCAGGACAGGCATCCGGGCCTGGGACCTGTGCCGGGCCGCCGCCCTGACCCGGTGGGGCTACACGGCGGGGTATGTGACCTACTCCGAGGCTCTGGAGCTGCTGGAGCCCGCCGCGGAGGAGCTGGCGGACAGCTTTGATTCCTGGGAGCAGGTCTATGAGAATTTCCTGGAGGGCTACTACTGGTGCCTCCGGGAGGACCTGGGGGAGAAAACGGTATGGGAGACCGACCTGGGTATGACCTGGCAGTATCTGAAGAACAGCCCCGATACCAGGA
>CATKDV010000082.1:0-1925 GCA_949746985.1 uncultured Eubacteriales bacterium
CTCCCGGCGGAATTTGGCAAGGGCCTTCCCCTTCAGCCGGGTCAGCTCCGCCCCGTCCACCATGATGGACCCGGCGGAGGGGGCGTCGATGGTGGAGATGCAGTTCAAAAGGGTGGTCTTGCCGCTGCCCGAAGGCCCCATGACCCCCACGAACTCCCCGGGAAACACCTTCAGGTCCAGTCCCCGCAAGGCCCGGGTATGGCTCCCTCTCCCACCGTATATTTTTTCCAGTCCCTTCACATTCAAAATCGGTTCCATGATCTGCCTCCTTCTTAAAGTAAGGCCAGTATAGCAAAGAACTCTCAAGGAATCTTTTCGAGGACCTAAAGAAAATATAAACCTTTCCTGACAAAAGTTTTCTCACACGGCGCCGCCCCCCCGACGGCGATATGCCCATAGCTTTTTTCTTTTTCCTTCCTACTTTTTCCCTTTTTATGGTATACTTTTCCACCCAAACGTGTTATACTATATTGACCGTGTTCCACCTGATACGGCTTTCCGCGCTTTTCAAAGCGCTATAAGATAAGCGATTTAGGACCAAGGAGCCTCGGCGAGGGGGCGGCCCAACTACCCGGCGATACAGGGCGGGGTAGCACCGGGCGGCCCGCTGGCCTTGTTTTGTCACGCTTCTTGTCCTACATACCCACCGAACCCTGTATTGATTTAGAAGGAGTGTAAGTAACAAAACAATGGCAGAAAAATTGAAGATCATCCCCCTTGGCGGTCTCAACGAGATCGGCAAGAACATGACCGCCTACGAGTACGGCAACGATATCATTGTGGTGGACGCCGGTATGGGCTTCCCCGACAACGACATGTACGGCATCGACGTGGTCATCCCCGACTTTACCTATCTCATCAAAAACCGGGACAAGATCCGGGGCGTCTTTATCACCCACGGCCATGAGGACCACATCGGTTCCCTTCCGTACCTGCTGCGGGAGCTGAATGTGCCGGTCTACGCCACCCGGATGTCGGCGGGCCTCATCAAGCTGAAATTGGAGGAGCACCATTTGGTCAATAAGACCCGCCTCATCACCTGCGAGGCGGGAGAGACCGTGAAGGCGGGCCGGTTTGGAGTGGAATTTATCCATGTGAACCACTCCATTGCAGACGCGGTGGCCTTCGCCATCCGCACCCCCCTGGGGGTGTGCGTCCACACCGGCGACTTTAAGATCGACGCCACCCCCGTCTCCGGGGATATGATCGACCTGGCCCGGCTGGGGCAGTTGGGGAAGGAGGGGGTCCTGGCCCTGCTCAGCGACTCCACCAATGTGGAGAGCCCCGGCTACACCAAATCCGAGCGCAGCGTGGGAGCCAGTTTCGACGCCCTCTTCCGGGGCTGTGACGAGCGTATCATCATCGCTACCTTTGCCTCCAACGTGGACCGGATCCAGCAGATCATCTCTGTGGCCGCCAAATACGGCCGAAAGGTGGCCATCACCGGGCGAAGCATGGAGAACGCCATCAAAGTCTCCACCGAGCTGGGATATATGAACATCCCCTCTGGGCTCCTGGTGGATATCGCCCAGATCAAGAGCCTTCCCAAAAACAAGATCTGCGTGGTCACCACCGGCAGTCAGGGGGAGAGTATGTCCGCCATGACAAGAATGGCCTTCAATACCCACCGGCAGATCGAGATCCAGGCCGGGGACCGGGTCATCTTCTCCGCCTCGGCCATCCCGGGCAACGAGAACGCCATCGGCAGCGTCATCAACGAGCTTTACCGCAAGGGGGCCGAGGTGGTGAACGAGCGGCAGGGGGCTCTCCATGTCTCGGGCCACGCCTGCCAGGACGAGCTGAAGATCATCCACGCCCTTCTGAAGCCCCGGTTCTTCATCCCCGTCCACGGGGAGCAGCGGATGCTGAAAGTCCACGCCAAGCTGGCCCAGGAGATGGGCATGGATCCCCGGAATATCGTCATC
>CATKDV010000083.1:0-3038 GCA_949746985.1 uncultured Eubacteriales bacterium
CTCGGCCTTGGCAAGGCCCAGGTAGGGGATGCGAAGGCCGAACCGGTCGGCCAGGGCCGTCTTTTCCTGGATGGTCTCCTCCCGGTCCACCTCGTCCCCAGCGCGGCTGGAGAAGGTTTGGCGCACCAGGTTCCGGCGGTTGGAGGTGGCATAGATGGCTACATTGTGGGGCCGGGGCTCCAGCCCTCCCTCCAGGATGGTCTTCAGTACGGAATAGCTCATATCGTCCTCGTCAAAGGCCAGGTCGTCGATGAAGAGGATGAACTTCTGCCGCCGCCCCGCCAGGGAGCGGATGAGCTGGGGCATCTGGCAGACGCTGTCCTTCTCGATCTCAATGAGCCGCAGCTCCTCCGTGTCCGGAAGACCCAGCAGGGACTTCACCGTGGCCGACTTTCCCGTGCCGCTGTCCCCGAAGAGGAGCACGTTGTTGACCCGGTTCCCGGCCAGGAGGGAGCGGGTGTTCTCCTCCACCTGGGAGCGCTGGCGGCGGTAGCCCAGAAGCTCGGACTGGGCGGGCACGTCGGGGGTTTCGACGGGGAGGAGCCGGCCCTTCTCCCAGAGGAAGGCCCGGCAGCGGGCGAAGGGGCCGCAGCCATGGGCGCGGTAATGGCGTTTCAGGCTGTCAACAGAAAACGGTGGGGATACGGACCAGCCGGGAAGCGCCACCGCCGCCGGCAGTTCCAGGCGGTCCGACAGGGAGCGGGGGTCCAGCTGGGACAGGGCGGTCAAGGTCTCCAGATCCCGGAGAGCGTGGGCCTCCAACCTGGGGTCTTCCTCCCCTGCGTCTACCGAGCGGGGCCAGGGGGCGTCGCTGTATTTCAAATGCTCCTCCAGCCAGGGTCCCAGCCCCTCAGATCCCTCCTGGTCCAAACGGGAGACCAGCTCCGCCCAGTTGGTGAGGGCGGTGGCGGCGTCGCCCGAAGAAAGAGCGTCCAGAAGGGATACAGCCACTGAGAGAACAGGCTCGGCCAGCAGGTCCCGGAAGGCGGTAAGGGTTTTGAGACGGTAGAGCAGAACGGTGTTGTCCATAGCGCATCTCTCCTTTGTTTGCTGTCTCCATCATAGAAGCCCGGAGGGCCCCTGTCAAGAAAAACTACCCTTGCGCCCGGGAAAAAAATGGGCTATCATGGAGAAAATGGCGAAAAGGAGCAGACGGTGTGGAAAAGCTGGAGGCGCTGAAAAAATATTTTGGCCATGAGGCCTTCCGCCCCGGGCAGGAGGGGCTCATTGACGGCATTTTGGCGGGTCGGGACGTGCTGGGGGTCATGCCTACGGGGGGCGGCAAGTCCCTTTGCTACCAGGTCCCCGCCCTGCTGCTGCCGGGGCTGACCATCGTTGTCTCCCCCCTTATCTCCCTGATGAAGGACCAGGTCATGGCCCTTGCCCAGGCGGGGGTCAGCGCCGCCTTTCTCAACAGCTCCCTTACCGAGGAGGAGATGCGCGGAGTCTACCGCCGGGCCTGGGCGGGGGAATTCAAGCTCCTCTACGTAGCTCCTGAGCGGCTCACCGGCGAGGGCTTTCTGAACCTGTGCCGGGAGACCCGGATCTCCCTGGTGGCGGTGGATGAGGCCCACTGCGTGTCCCAGTGGGGCCAGGACTTCCGGCCCAGCTATCTGAAAATTCCCGAGTTCCTCTCCCAGCTTTCCCGGCGGCCCCCGGTGGCCGCCTTCACCGCCACCGCCACCGGGGAGGTGCGGGAGGATGTGACGCGGCTTTTGGGCCTCCGGGAACCTCTGACCCTGGTGACGGGTTTTGACCGGCCCAACCTCTATTTCGACGTGCTGCGGCCCAAAAAGAAGGACTCCGCCCTCCTGGCTCTGGTGGGGGAGCGGCGGGACAGGAGCGGCATTATCTATTGCGCCACCCGCAGCGCCGTGGAGAAGGTCTGCGCCCTTCTCCAGAGCCGGGGCTTCCCCGCCACCCGCTACCACGCGGGGCTGGAGGAGGACGAGCGAAGGCGCAGCCAGGAGGATTTCCGCTTTGACCGCAGGCCCATTATGGTGGCCACCAACGCCTTCGGCATGGGCATCGACAAGTCCAATGTGAGCTACGTCATCCACTACAATATGCCCAAGAGTCTGGAGGCCTACTACCAGGAAGCGGGGAGAGCGGGCCGGGACGGGGAGGGAGCCGACTGCATCCTCCTCTACAGCGGCGCCGACCTGGTCACCGCCCGGTTCCTCATCGAGAATGGTCGTGACAATGAGGAACTGACCGACGCCGAGCGGGGGGAGGCCATCCGCCGGGACTACGGGCGGCTGGAGGCCATGCGCCTCTACTGCGCCGCTGAGGGGTGCTACCGGGGCTATATTTTGGATTACTTCGGCCAGGACCACCCCCAGGAGTGCGGAAACTGCGGCAACTGTAAGGGGGAGTTTGTCACCGAGGACATCACCCAGGAGGCCCAGATGGTCCTGTCCTGCGTAAAAAGGGCCGAGGACCTGCTGGGCTACCACGTGGGCGCCGCCCTCATCGCCCAGACCCTGAAGGGGGGGCGGGGCCAGAAGGTCCGGGAGAAGGGCCTGGACGGGCTGAGCACCTACGGGCTTATGAGGGACCGGAGCGTCCAGGAGATCAACGCCTGTATCCAGCTTTTGACGGACAAAGGCTACCTGCTTCGGGACAGCGAGTACGGCGGGCTTCTCCTCACCGCCAGGGCGGGGGAGGTCCTGTTCCGGGGGGAGCGGGTGGAGCGCGCGGCGCGCCGGGACGCCCAGCCCCAGTCTCTGCCGGAGGAGACGCCCCGGCGGAGGGAGAGGCTTCCGGCGTCGGGGGAGGAGGGGCTGTTCCAGGCCCTGAAGAAACTGCGCTATCGCCTGGCCCAGAAGGAGAACGTGCCCCCCTTTATGATCTTTTCCAACGCCACCCTCGCCGATATGGCAGCAAAGCAGCCCCGGAGCTTGGCGGAGATATTGGAGGTCTCCGGAGTGGGGGAGAAAAAGGCGGAGAAATACGGGGCCGCCTTCCTTCTGGCCATCGGGGAATATCTGGATGGACAGTAAAGTCCATCCCCCTGCTCCAAAGAAAACTGTGTAGAA
>CATKDV010000084.1:0-7431 GCA_949746985.1 uncultured Eubacteriales bacterium
CCGCTGCGGACCACCGAGCGGGCGAGGGCGTGATAGATGGTCTTGAATACGTCGTAATCGCACAGCAGCGCGCCGCCTTTGTCGGGGGGCTCCCGGAGCTGCTCCAGGATCGTGCCGGAGGGCATGGTGTGCTTGTTTACCTCCCGCAGGGCTTCCCGGTAGAGGGCCAGCAGGTCCTGGGAGGGCATCACGCCGAATTCGGTCAGAAAAAGCTCGCTCATTTCCTCGTATACCGAGACTGCCTCCTGCTGCCACTGCAGCCGGAGAAGGGCGTGTATCCAGTGGCGGTAAAACTGCTCTATGTATGGGTCGTGCTTCACGGCGGTCTGGCACAGATCTACGCACTCCTCCCACCGGGCCTCCCCCTCCAGAAGGGAAAGAAGCTCCAGGGTGGTATCCACGTAGAGGTTGTGGTAATGGGTGGAGAGGGGGACCACCCACAGCTCGGAGGAGAGCTTGGATAGAAAGTTTCCGCGGTAGAGGGCGTGGGCTTTCAGCCAGAAGCGGATCTTGTCCTCCGTCTTTTCTGCCTGTGCTCCCTTGTGGCACAGCGATTCAAAATCATCGATGTCCAGGTGGATGGGAACATCCGGATTCCAGGTATAGGCGGAGCCTTGCCGGAGGATCAGCTGGTGACCGGCCCCCTGCCCCAGGGGTTCCAGAGTGGAGCGGACCCGGTGGAGCATGGTTTTCAGGGCGTTGAGCGGATTGGCACTGCTCTCCTCGCCGCCCCACAGCAAATCTACCATCTCCTGAAGGGGGATGAGATGGGTGCGGTTATAGATCATATAGGCCAGCAGAAGCCAGACCTTTTTGGTCCGGTTATCGCTGTCGCTGATCCGGGAGGGACCGAGGCTCAGGGAAAATTCGCCCAGCATCCGGACTTCCAATGGATCAGATCCCATTGATTGGCGCCCTCTTTCCAAAATAGATTAGCTGGAGGATGTGTAGGAAATGTATTGTGATCGTAAACTTTAGAATAGCATAAATACAGGGATTTTGCAATTAATTTTTCACTGGGAGAGTAAAAATGGGGCAGATCAAAAATAAAAAATGAAAAGTTACACAAAAATGAAAAAATAGAAAAATATTCTTAAAAAAGTACTTCCCTTTTCCGGGAACATCTGGTATACTAAAGCCGTCCAAAAGAGAAACAGACTTCCCCATGGGGGAGATGGAACATAAGCTGGGAAAGGATAGAAAGGGGTGGCCCGGGATGAAAAACAGGATATGGCCCTTCGTCTTGGCGCTGTCCTTGCTGACAGGCTGCGCCGCGGGAGCGGAGACGCCGGCGGTGCGGACGGCCCTGCTGGGGCGGACGGCCGCGGAGGAAGTGGTGATCGGGGAGGATCTGGTGGCCCTGGCGGCGGCGCCGGCGCTGTCCTCTGCGCTGACGCCGGTGGCCTCGGGAACAAAGACGGTCAAGAGTAAGAGGGCCACTGTGGACTATTCCAACACTGGGGACGGCTATGTGATGGTGAATTTTACCGCCCAGAGCGATAGGAAGCTGAAGGTCAAGGTGATCGGACCCACCACCGAGTACCTCTACAATATAACGGCCCAGGAGTGGACCACCTTTCCCCTGGCCGACGGAAATGGGACATACACGGTAAAGGTCTACGAGCAGAATCCCGCCACGGGGAAATACGCCGTGGTGACCACGGCTGAATTTACGGCCGCCATGACCGACGAGTTTGCCCCCTTCCTGCGGCCCAACCAGTATGTGGATTATACCGACGCTGTCAATACCCTTGCCAAAGCGGAGGAGCTGACAAAGGGGGAGACGGGGACGCTGGCCAAGGTGGAAAAGGTCTATGACTTTGTGGTGGGGAACCTGACCTACGACAAGGCGCTGGCGCAGAGCGTAAGCTCCGGGTATCTGCCTGTGCTGGACCAGGTGCTGGCCAAGGGAAAAGGGATCTGCTTTGACTATGCCGCGCTGATGACGGCCATGCTCCGCAGCCAGGGGATCCCCTGCAAGCTGGTGACGGGATATGTGGGGACCGCCGATCCTGCCTTTCACGCCTGGATCAGCGTGTGGACGGCGGAGACAGGCTGGGTGGACAACGCCGTCTATTTTGACGGCGCCGCCTGGCAGCGGATGGATCCCACCTTTGCCTCCTCCGGGAAAAACAGCGACAGCATCAAACAATATATCGGGGATGGAAAAAACTATTCCAGCAAATACTTTTACTGATCGGAAGAAATTCTCTTTACGAATGAATTAATTTAAGGTAGAATGGGCTTGTGGAAAATTCCGCAAGCCCATTTTTATATTTTTGATTGGAGCAAGGAGAGACCATGGATAACAAGATGTCGTATGAAGAGATCTCCGCCCTGTGCCTGGAGCTGTCCATGCTCCTTCGCGCCGGGGTGATGGTGGGAGACGCGCTGTCCCTGCTGGCTGAGGAGAGCGAGGGAGAGAGAAGCGCCCTGCTGCAGACCATGGCCCGCCAGGTGGATGGAGGGGTCAGCCTCTCCGGCGCCATGGAGGCTTCGGGACGGTTTCCCGTCTATGTCCGTGGCCTTGTGGAGGTGGGGGAGCGCTCCGGCCGCACGGAGGAGGCCCTTGGGGCCTTGTCCCGCTACTATGAGGAGCGGACGCGGATGACCCGGCGGCTGCGCAGCGCCCTTCTGTATCCGGCGGTGATGCTGGGGTTGATGCTGGTGGTCATCGGCGTTCTGCTGGTGCGGGTGCTGCCCGTGTTTGACGACGTATACGCATCCCTGGGCGGGCGGCTTACCGGGCTGGCCGGAGGTCTGCTGACTCTGGGCCGCTGGCTGGATGGGGCCATGCCGGTGCTGTGGGGCCTGCTGGCCCTGTTGACGCTGTTCCTGCTCGCCTTTGGAGCATCTGCCCCCTTCCGGGAGAAGATGCTGGCCCTTTGGCAGAAAAAGCGGGGGGATAGAGGATTCTCCCGGCAGATGTCCACCGCCCAGGTAGCCCAAGCTCTCGCCATGGGAATGTCCAGCGGCCTGCCCATGGAGGAGGCCCTGACCTTGGCCGCGGGGCTGGTGGCGGATGTGCCCGCCGCCAGAGACCGCTGCCTTGCCTGCCGGGAGCAGATGGAGGGAGGAGAGGCTCTGGGCAGCGCCCTGCGGACCAGCGGGCTTTTGCCCGCGGGCCGGTGCCGCCTGTTGGAGATGGCCCAGCGGGGCGGGGCGGGGGACGGCGCCATGGCCAAGATCGCCGCCGACCTGGCCGAGGAGTGCGACGCGGCCCTGGAGGAGAAGGTGAGCCGGGTGGAGCCTGCTCTGGTGCTGACCTGCTCGGTACTGGTGGGAATGATCCTTCTGTCGGTGATGCTGCCCCTGATGCACATCATGTCGGCCATTGGGTGACGGTATGAAGAAGAGACGGAACAGAGTGCGCGGGGACTTGGGGTGGCTGCTCCTTCCGGTATTCGCGGCGCTGGCGCTGGTGATCTTTGCCGGAGCGGTGGACAGCCTGACCGTGGGACGCAGCGTGGAGGACCGGCAGCAGATGGAGCAGGCCCTTCGCCGCAGCTGTGTGGCCTGCTATGCCGCAGAGGGACGCTACCCCCCCGATCTGGAGTATCTGCAGGAGCGCTACGGACTGCAGCTGGATCAGGAGAGATACACCGTGATCTACGACATATTTGCCCCCAACCTTATGCCGGATATTACAGTATTGGAACTTGAGCCATGAAGAAACGAGTGATACAACATCATACGGATGCCCTGGCGGCCCTGCTTCTTTTCGGGGTGTTTGCCGCCTGCATCCTCTCGGTACTGCTCACCGGGGCGGAGGCCTACCGCCGCCTGACCCGGCGGGATCAGGCGGCCTATGCCCGGCGCACGGCCGTGCAGTATATCGCCACCCGGGTCCGGCAGGCGGACAGTCTGGCGCTGGTGTCGGTGGAGGAGTTCCAGGGGGTCACCGCTCTGGTCCTCCGGGAGGATGGAGAGTACGCCACCCGGGTCTATTGCCATGAAGGGTATTTGAAGGAGCTCTATGCCTCGGAGGAGGACCTGATGGTGCCGGGGGACGGGGAGCGGATCATGGCGGCGGAGGGCCTGGAGCTCTCTCTGGACCAGGGACTGCTCACCGTGTCGGTCACCGGAGAGAACGGGGAGGAGAGCACCCTCCTTCTGTCTCTGCGCAGTGGAGAGGAGGGGAGGACATGAGGAGCAAAGCGCCGCTGGCTCTGATGGAGCAGATGGTGATGATCCTGGTATTTGCGGTGGCCTCCGCCCTGTGTCTGCAGGCCTTCGCCCAGTCCGAGCTGATCTCCCGCCGGGGGGAGGACCGGGACCGGGCGGCGGTGTTATGCCAGTCGGTGGCGGAGGTGGTCCGGAGCAACGGCGGGGACCTGTCCGCCGCCCTGCGGCAGGTGACGGGCCAGCGGCCCGGCGCCCGGGACGCCCAGGGGGTGGACCTTGTGGACTACCGGGAGGACTGGACCATCATCGACCACTGGAACGCCCAGGGGGGCGACACAGCCTACCGGCTGATCGCGGAAGCTGTAGACAGCGGCTATCCCGGCCTGGGGCAGGCCCGGGTCAGCGTCACCCAGGCCGGAGAGACGGAGCCTCTTTTCCAGCTGGACGTGGCCTGGCAGGTCCCGCTGGACGCCGCCATTCCTCAGGAGGACAAGGACCGGGCACTGAAGGAGGCCCAGCGTCTGGCCGCGGAGATCCGGGAGCGGGGGCTGGGCGCCTCCGCCCTCTGGGGAGAGAGCGACGGTATGGGCGGCTGGCACCAGTATTTCAACGGGGGCTGGGAGCCGGAGGTCAGCTATGCCCAGGCCGTATATGAACTTTGGTACAGCGGCGGGAAGGTGGAGGCCGCCTGGAATCAGACGGATGAGAACGGTTTTGTCACCGGGGTCCGGGTGATCCTGTGTACCGTAAACCTGGGAGAGGAGGAGGGCCATGCCTGACAGAAAAAGAGATCCGCTGCCCCCGCCCATCGGGGGAGCCTCCCTCCTGGCGGCTTTTGCGGTACTGTGCCTGACGGTCTTTGCCCTTCTGAGCCTGTCCACCGTCCGGGCGGACGACCGGTTGGGGAAGGCCACGGTCCAGGCGGTCACCGACTATTACGCCGCCGACCTGGAGGCCCAGACTATTTTGGCCCGGATCCGGAACGGGGAACACCCTGAGGCCGTGACCATTGAAAGCGGGGGAGCGGTGACCTGGGCCAGCTATACTTGTCCCATCTCGGACGCCCAGGAGCTTCGGGTCCGGGTGGAGTTGACGGCGGAGGGGGGCTACCGGGTCCTCTGCTGGCAGACCGCCGCTGTGGAGGAGTGGGAGTTTGACGACTCTCTGGACCTTTGGGACGGCGAACTCTTTTGAATTGCGGGCCGGGGCGGCAGAGATCCTGCCCCTGCGGACCCTATATCATATACACTTGAGGAGGGATTTCCCCCATGGCAGAATTATTGGAATATCTGCAGCGCGCGGTGGCTGACGGCGCATCCGACCTGTTTTTTGTGGCCGGCGGTCCGGTGAGCGAAAAGCTGGAAAAACACCTGCGGCCCATGGACAACGAACGGCTGATGCCCCGGGAGAGCAGCCGCCTGATCTCCCAGCTCTATGGGCAGGCCAACCGCCCTATGGACACCTACCAGCGCCGGGGGGATGACGACTTTTCTTTCTCGGTGCCCGGCCTGGCCCGGTTTCGGGTCAACACCTATTTCCAGCGCAGTTCCATGGCGGCGGTGGTGCGGGTGGTGGCCTTCGATATCCCCAGCTGGCTGAAGCTGGGGATCCCCAAGGACGTTATGGATCTGGCCGATCAGACCGACGGCATGATCCTGGTCACCGGCACGGCGGGCAGCGGCAAATCCACCACCCAGGCCTGCATCGTGGACCGCATCAACCACACCCGGGAGGCCCACATCATCACCCTGGAGGACCCCATTGAGTTCCTCCACCGGAACCAGCGGAGCATCGTGTCCCAGCGGGAGATCGCCATCGACACCCAGGACTACCTCTCCGCTCTTCGCTCCTGCCTGCGGCAGGCCCCCGATGTGATCCAGCTTGGGGAGATGCGGGACCATGAGACCATCCGTACCGCCATGACCGCTGCCGAGACGGGTCACCTTCTGATGGCGACCCTCCACACCAAGGGGGCGGTGAACACCATCGACCGTATCGTGGACGCCTTCCCCAGCAGCCAGCAGGGGCAGGTCCGGGTCCAGCTGAGCATGGTGCTGCGCACGGTGGTCTCTCAGCAGCTCCTTCCCGACCAGAGCGGCGGCCTGGTCCCCGCCTTTGAGGTCATGCATGTGAACAGCGCCATCCGCAGCCTGATCCGGGACAGTAAGACCCACCAGATCGACTCCGCTATTGCGGCCGGGGCCGCCGAGGGCATGAGGACCATGGATCAGTCCATTCTGGAGCTTTACCATAGCGGCCGCATCTCCCGGGAGACCGCCCTTCTCTATACGGAAAACCCGGAGCAGCTCCGGCGGCGGATGGGATTTTGATTTGTGTATTTTGACGAAGACCTTTGAAAGAAAAGAAGGAAAATGTAACGGGTTTTGTAACCACTCCATGATATAATACCAAGGCAAACAGGGACGGCGCCGCCGCCCTGATCCCAAAGAGCAGGGGGAGAAGAAAATGACTCAACGATTTCGGGGAAACGAATATCGGACCACTGTGATCTGTGTCGATTCCTACCAAAATGCAGTCCTGACAGGCCGTTTTTATAACCCGGCCTGCAAAGAGGAGATCCGGTTTCAAAGCTTGAGCCAGCTCCTGGTAAAAATGCAGGATATGCTGGATCAGACCCAGTTTCCCCAATCTTTTACACTTGCGCGTTCTTTTTCGGGCCGGGCCCCGGGGGAGCAGGGGGAGGGCGTCGTTCCCAGCACAGAGCACGCGGGAAAGCTGGCCACGTTTGCGCTCCGGCTCCTTTTCCGCCAGAATGCCAGTTGGCAGGGGTCGGTGACCTGGTTGGAGCAGGGACAGGAGGAGAGCTTCCGCAGCGTGCTGGAGCTGATCCTTCTTTTGGACAGCGCCCTGAGCGGTATGTGAGTATGATTGGGAAAATGGAATAAGGCCGAGCCTACGATCCAACATCGCAGATTGCGGGACAAAAGGCATATGCCTTTTGCGGTGGGCCAATGGCCCACCAATAGACTTTAGCACAGGCCCGTGAAATGATAGAATCAACAATCATAGAGAGGAGCCAGAACGATGAAGAGCAGGAGACTATTAGCCATCCTGCTGACGGTAGGTATGCTGCTGGGGATGCTGCCCGGAGCGGCTTTCGCCGAGGAGGACATCCCCGCCGTTGTGGAGGGGCTCGCGATCTGTGAGACATGCGGGGAGGAACCCTGCGTGTGCGAGGAGGAGCCTTCCTCGGGGCCTGAGACCCCTGAGACGGAGGAGACTGAGGCTCCCGAGACCGAGACGGAAAAGCCTGAGGAGGAGGGCGGGGAGCCTGAGCCTCAGGAG
>CATKDV010000085.1:0-7547 GCA_949746985.1 uncultured Eubacteriales bacterium
CTGGCCCCCCTGGCCGCCGAACTGGACGGGGACGTGGTCTTCGCCGCCGTCCCCGCCGAGGAATATGTGGAGCTGGAGTACCGGGAGCGCCTGCGCCAGGAGGGAAAGATACACTTCATGGGCGGCAAGCAGGAGTTCATCCGCCAGGGGGTCCTGGACGACGTGGACATGGGCATGATGATCCACTCCCACGCCGGAGTGGGCGACCGGCATTTTCTCATCGGCTGCGACAGCTCCGGCTTTATCGGCAAGCTCATCCGCTTTACGGGCAAGGAGGCCCACGCCGGGGCCCGCCCCTTCGACGGGATCAACGCCCTCAACGCCGCCTGCCTTTCCCTGCTGGCCGTCAACTCCCAGCGGGAGACTTTCCGGGAGAAGGACCGCATCCGCATCCACCCCATCATGACCAAGGGGGGCGACCTGGTGAACATCGTCCCCGCCGACGTGCGAATGGAGACCTACGTCCGGGGCACCAACCTGGAGGGGATCCTGGACGCCTCGGAGAAGGTGAACCGCTGCCTCCAGGGCTGCGCCTACGCCATCGGGGCCACGGTGGATATTCGGGAGCTGCCCGGCTACCTGCCCCTCATCCAGGATCCCCATATCTCGGAGCTTTTCGCCCAAAACGGCGAGGCCCTTCTCGGCCCGGGCAGCAACATTTATGGCCAGGAGCTGATGGGGGCCACCGACGCCGGGGATATCAGCAGCCTGATGCCCTTCGTCCACATGTCCACCGGGGGCTACCTGGGGGACGCCCACAGCAAGGATTTCACCATCTGCGACAAGGAGATGGCCTACGTCATGCCCGCCAAGGCCATGGCCCTGACCGTCATCGACCTTCTCTGGGACCACGCCGCCCAGGCCCGAAAGATCAAGTCCGGTTTTACCCCCAAATTTGACCGGGCCGGATACCTCCGCTTCTGGGACCAGTTTGAGGCGGGACAGGTGGACAAAGCCTGCTTCTGACGACCAAAAGGCACGGGGCGGGGCCCCAATGCGGCCCCGCCCCGTTTCTGTTTTATAGGGGACCCCCCTCTCCCCGCTCCCGCAAGATCTCCTCCATGGCCCGCCGGTGGGGCCCTTTTACCGCCGCCATCCAGCAGCGCAGCGTCTCATCGTTAAAAATGCCGTACCGTTTCTTTAATTCCTGCAGCTCCTGCACTTGGGCCAAGGGGGTCTCTTGGCCGGGCCGAATGGTGTCCATGGCGCCGCCCCTCTGTCTTTTTGTATTTTTATATGTATTCTTGAACAGAATACTATTTGCTATTTGGAAGTGTAACATATATTTATAAAATCTGTCAACATACAATTTTGATGAGGTGAGAGTATGAGCGACAGGATCACCATCAAAAAGCGCTCCCCCCTGCGGGGAGAGGACGGGAATAAGGTCATCTCCATCCGCATCAAGGAGGACCTGCTGGGCCAGTTGGACGCTCTGGCCACCCAGAGCAACCGCTCCCGAAACGAGGTCATCAACCTGCTGCTGCGGGATGCGGTGACCCGGGCAGAGATCGAGGAGTGACCCGGGGTTGCCATTTGTCCCGGCCTCTGCTATAATTCTTCCAAAGGATTTTGAGGAGGTCCGGGCCATGAACATCACCCTCATCGGAATGCCTGGCTCGGGGAAGTCCTCGGTGGGCCGTCTGCTGGCCCAGCGGCTGGGCTATGCCTTTTTGGATGTGGACCCCCTTATTGTGGAGCGCCACGCCGCCGCCACCCTGCAGGAGGTTTTGGACCGCCTTGGCGGAGATGGTTTTTTGGATGCGGAGGCGGATGTCATCTCCTCCCTCTCCTGCGAAAATACCGTCCTCTCCCCCGGCGGGTCCGCCGTGCTGCGGGAAAAAGGGGCCTTGCGCCTGAAAGAATTGGGGCCGGTGGTCTATCTGGAGCTGCCCTGCGCCGTGCTGGAAAAACGGCTGTGGAACCTGAAAAGCCGGGGGGTCCCTCTGGCTCCGGGGCAGACCCTCCAAGACCTGTACGTCCAGCGGAAGCCTTTTTATGAGCGGTATGCCGATGTGACGGTAGCCGCCGACCGGCCCCGGGCCGCGGACACGGCGGCAGAGATCATTCGTGTGTTGGAGTTGTAATTTTTCCCAGCCTGTGGTATACTATGGAATAGAGATCTTTTCAATAGTTCACACGGCCCGTCCGTGTATAAGCCCCCGCCAGCGGAAGGCGGAGGCCGGCTTTGCCGCTATATGTTCCGCTTTCCCCCCCTTGGGACGCGCCAAACAGGACGCGCCCCCGTTTTGCCGTGGGTGGGACATTCGACAAAAAGGAACGTTTTTATGACCTTTCAAGACCTGGGACTCTGTCCCCCCATCCTCTCCGCCCTGCGCGCTTTGGACTACGAAAAGCCCTCCCCCATCCAGGAGAAGGCCATCCCCCCCGCCCTCCAGGGCCGGGACGTGCTGGGCTGCGCCCAGACAGGCACGGGCAAGACCTGTGCCTTCGCCACCCCCATCCTCCAGCAGCTCCACGGCCGGAAGCCGGAGCCCCACTTCGGCGTCCGGCCCATCCGTGCCTTGATCCTGACCCCCACCCGGGAGCTGGCCCTGCAGATCCAGGAGAGTTTCGAGGCCTACGGGAAAAACCTCCCCCTCCGCTCCGCCGTCATCTTTGGCGGGGTGGGCCAGCAGCCCCAAGTGGACAAGCTGAAGGCCGGGGTGGACATTTTGGTCGCCACCCCCGGACGGCTGGAGGACCTTCACAACCAGGGCTTCATCCACGTGGAAAAGCTGGAGATCTTTGTGCTGGACGAGGCCGACCGGATGCTGGACATGGGCTTTATCCACGATGTGAAGAAAATCCTGACCTGGCTTCCCAAAAAGAAGCAGACCCTCTTTTTCTCCGCCACTATGCCCCCGGAAGTCCAGGGGCTGGTGGATTCCCTCCTTGTAGACCCGGTAAAGGTGGCGGTGGATCCGGTGTCCTCCCCGGTGGAGGTCATCGACCAGCGGCTTTTCTACGTGGACCGGTCCAACAAGTCCAAGCTGCTGGCCATGCTGGTAAAGCACCCGGAGGTAAAAAACGCCCTTATCTTCACCCGCACCAAGCACGGGGCCAACAAGGTGGCGGGGGATCTTGCCAAAGCGGGGATCCCCTCCGCCGCCATCCACGGCAACAAGAGCCAGACCGCCCGCCAGCAGGCGTTGGCAGACTTTAAGTCAGGCCGGGTAAAGGCCCTGGTGGCCACCGATATCGCCGCCCGGGGCATCGACATTGAGGAGCTGAGCCACGTCTTCAACTATAACCTCCCCGACGTGCCCGAGACCTACGTCCACCGCATCGGCCGCACCGGCCGGGCGGGCCACGGGGGCACGGCGGTGTCCTTTTGCGAGTTTGGGGAAAAGGAGCTTTTGGCCCCCATTGAAAAGCTCCTGAAAAAGCCCATCCCCGTGGTGGAGGGCCACCCCTTCCCCATGGAGAACTTTGAGGCCCCCAAGCGGGATAAACACGGCAAGATCGTCAACGCCGACGACCAGGAGGCCCGCCAGGCCGCCCGGGAGCGGAAAAAGCAGCGGGATGCCGCCAAGTCCACCCACCCTGCCCCGACGCCGGCCTCCAAAACCCCGCCTGCGGCCCACGCCGCCCCGGCGCGCCAAACCTCCGCCCCTCCCAAAAAGTCCTCCGCAGGACGGGGGCCCGCCCCCGCCAGCTCCCCCTCGGCCTCCGTCAAAAAGCAGGCCGGCTACCGCCCCAGCAAGACTCTGGACCAGGCCCTCTCGGCCATGTCCCCCAAGATCTCCTCCAGCAAGCCCCCCCAGGCAAAGGAACCCAAGCGGGACCCGGCTTACGAGGCCTGGCTTGCCGAGGAGCGGGCCATCCAGGCCAAGCGCTTTAAGAACGACCCCCTGGCGGGAGAGAGTGTCATGGACGCCACCGCCCGCTTCCTGGCCCCCAAAACGCCGCCCAAGCAGCAAACTCCCCCCGCCCCCAAAAAGCCCCAGGAGCCCCCGTCCCGGCGGGCTCCCCAGCAGGGCAAGCGAAGCGATGGCCGGCGGAGCGCCCCGGCCCCCAAGAAAAAGGAGCCCGTCCCCCAGAAGAAAGCCCCGGCAAAACCGGCCTCCAAAAGCGCGCCCGCCCCGGAGCCTAAGCGGGAGCAAAAGCGGCGTGGCGACCGCCGCCGGGGACCGATGGAGGTCACTTTGCGGCTGGGAAGCCAAAAGGATTCCACCGAGCAGCAGGGCAGCCTCATGCGCCCCTACTACTTCAACCCCGACGAGGATTGACCCTAAAAAAAGCGGCCATCTTTTCCCCGGAAAAGATGGCCGCTCTCATTTCATCCCCGCGGGACAACTCCCCCCGCCGTTGCTACCTCTTAATTTCCCCTCCCCCTACCACCACATCCCCCGCATAAAACACCACCGCCTGCCCGGGTGTGATGGCCCTCTGTGGCTCGTCGAACAGGACCCGGACCCCGCCGTCCCCCTCCGGAAACACGGTAGCCCCCTGCTCCCTCTGGCAGGAGCGGACCTTGGCCCCCACCCGCAGAGGCCCGGCGGGGGCCTCCCCGGCGATCCAGTTCATCTCCCCCGCGTAAAGCTCCCGCTCGTACAGCTCCTCCTCCGGTCCCACGGTGACAGTGTTCTTCTCCATGTCCTTCCCGCAGACGTAGACCGGCCTCCCCACCGCCAGCCCCAGCCCCTTCCGCTGGCCCAGGGTGTAGCGCGCCGCCCCCCGGTGCCGGCCGATGACCCTTCCGGAGCGGTCCAGAATGTCCCCCTCCCGGCTCTCTTTTCCCCTCCACCGCTCCAAAAAGGCCCCATAGTCCCCATCGGGCACAAAGCAGATATCCTGGCTGTCCGGCTTTCTCGCGTTATAAAACCCCTGCGCCTCCGCCAACGCCCGGACCTCCCCCTTGGTCAGCTCCCCCAGGGGAAAGAGGGTGCGCCCCAGCTGCTCCTGGGTCATGGTGTAGAGGAAATAGGTCTGGTCCTTGCTCTCATCCCGGGCCTTTTTCAGCAGATACCTGCCCCTTTCCTCCCCGATCCGGGCGTAATGCCCCGTCGCCATATACCGGCACCCCAGCTCCAACGCCCGCCGGAAAAGCCGGTCAAATTTCAGATAGCGGTTGCAGTCGATACAGGGGTTGGGGGTGGCCCCGCTTTCATAGGCGGATACGAACCGGTCCATGACCTGGGTACGGAACTCCTCGGTATCGTTGAACACATAGTAGGGGATCCCCAGCCGGAAGGCCACGCTCCGGGCGTCCTCCACATCCGCCAGGGCACAGCAGGTTTTCCCTCCGCCCTCCCCCATCTCCCCACTGTCATAGAGCTTCATGGTCACCCCCAGGCACTCAAGCCCCCGGGCCTTGGTGAGAAGGGCGGCCACCGAGGAATCCACCCCACCGCTCATGGCGATGAGAGCCTTTTCACTCATGGCAGTGGGGGCAGCTCCCCTCATCGGGGAAATCCTTGGGGTCGTAGGCAATGCCGTGCCTGTCGTAGTAATCCTTCACCGCCGCCCGGATGGCCTCCTCCGCCAGCACCGAGCAGTGGAGCTTGTGGGCGGGCAGTCCATCCAGGGCCTCGGTCACCGCCCGGTTGGTAAGCTGCAGGACCTCAGAAAGGGGCTTTCCCTTGATAAGCTCGGTGGCCATGGAGCTGGAGGCGATAGCCGACCCACAGCCGAAGGTCTCGAACTTCACGTCGGTGACAATGCCCTCCCGGATCTTCAGGTAGATTTTCATGATATCGCCGCACACGGCGTTGCCCACCTCGCCCACGCCGTCGGCGTCCTCCATAACCCCCACGTTCCGGGGATCCCGGAAATGGTCCATCACTTTGTCGCTGTATAGTGCCATAGCCGGCTCCTCCTTTTCAAATCACAAATTCCTTTTTTCCGCTGACCTTATCCTTCCAAAGGGGGGACATATTGCGGAGGTAGGCCACGATGTCCGTCACCGCCGCCACCGCCGCGTCCACGTCCTCCCGGCTGTTCTCCTCCCCCAGGGTGAGCCGCAGGGACCCGTGGGCCACCTCGTGGGGCCGCCCGATGGCAAGAAGCACATGGCTGGGGTCCAGGGACCCCGAGGTGCAGGCCGAGCCCGAGGAGGCGCAGATGCCCCTGTCGTCCAGAAGGAGGAGCAGGCTCTCCCCCTCCACCCCCTCGAAGCAGAAGTTCACGTTCCCCGGCAGCCGCCGGACAGCGTCCCCGTTCAACGCCGAGTGGGGGATCTTCGACAGCCCCTCCATGAGCCTGTCCCGGAGGGCGGACACTCTTCGGGCCGTCTCCTCCATATGGGCGCAGCTCTCCTCCAGGGCCGCCGCCATCCCCAGAATGGCGGGCAGATCCTCCGTCCCCGCCCGGCGGCCCCTCTCCTGTGCTCCCCCCTCAATGAGGGGCAGCAGGGGAAGCCCCCGGCGGACATACAAAGCCCCCACCCCTCTGGGCCCGCCAAACTTATGAGCCGACAGGGAGAGCATATCTATGCTTTGCCCCTTCACGTCCACGGGCAGATGTCCCGCCGCCTGGACCGCGTCGGTGTGGAAGCTCACCCCCCGCTCCCGGCAGAGGGCCCCGATCTCCCCGATGGGCTGGATGGTGCCGATCTCGTTGTTGGCGTACATCACGGTGACCAACGCCGTATCCTCCCGGAGGGCCTTGGCCACCTCCTCCGCCGTCACAAGGCCGTTTTCGTGCACATCCAAAAGCTGGACCTCAAAGCCCTCCCGCTCCAGCTTTTTCAGGGTGTGGAGCACCGCGTGGTGCTCAAAGGCGGTGGAGATGATGTGCTTTTTCCCCTTCCCGGCCCCCACCCGGGCGGCGGACAAAATGGCCTGGTTGTCCGATTCGCTCCCCCCGGAGGTAAAGTAGACCTCCCCGGGCGACGCGCCGATACAGGCCCCCACCCGCTCCCGGGCGCTCCAGAGCGCCTCCGCCGCCCGCTGGCCCAGCCGGTATAAGCTGGAGGGATTCCCCCAGACCTCCTCCATGGCGGCGGTCATGGCTCTCCCCGCCGTCGGGCTTGTTTTTGTGGTAGCCGCATGGTCCATATAGATCATGGTCCCACTTCCTTTCCTGGAAATTTTTTGGCTTGGCCTTAGGATACCCCTTAATTCCTACTTTGTCAATATGAATTATAGGACATAAAAAGGCCCGGATCGTGGGAGATCCGGGCCTTTTGCTGATTACAATTGATTACAAATAGTTACAAACTGGTTACAAATCCCTTTTACGGCCGCAGCCCCATGCCGCCCTCCAGGGTCAGGGTCTCTCCGGTGAGATATTTGAAGTCGGGGTTGGCCAGTTGGACGCAGACCCGGCCGATCTCGGTCTCGGGGTCGCCGTAGTGGCCCATGGGGGGCATCTTCACATTGGCCTTGAAGGCGTCGGGGTAGGCGTTCTGGAAATTCTCCAGCTGGGCGGTCCAGGCGATGGGGCAGATGACGTTCACATTGATCCCGTCGGGGCCCCACTCGGTGGCGGCCACCCGGGAAAGGCCCCGGATGCCCTCCTTGGCGGCGGCGTAGGCGCACTGGCCGTAGTTGCCGAAAAGCCCCGCGCCGGAGGCAAAGTTGATGACGCTGCCCTTGGTCTCC
>CATKDV010000086.1:0-1728 GCA_949746985.1 uncultured Eubacteriales bacterium
AAAATACCCGCAAGGGACTGGGGCGCAATGGGTTGTGGAAAGTGCTCCGTCTCATGTCTACCAAAATGTCTACCATGGTCACTTTTGGGTCCGGAAAGCAAGGCTTTCCGGACCCTTTTTTGCCTTTTTAGAAACTTTCAAAGGGCTGTCAGGGGTGTCATACTTTGCTGGCTGAGCCGGGGATCCGTTGGGGCGCAAGCTTTTTCGGATTTTCACGTTTTTTGCTCTTTCGGCAAAATGTCTACCAGACGCCAAATTAAAAAGGAGGAAAAAAGCATGAACAACCTTAAGCGCGTTCTGAGCCTGGCTCTGTCCGGCATTATGCTCGTGGGCATGATGGCAGTCGGCGCCAGCGCGGCGGACTTCAGCGATGCTGACAAGATCGAGCACGCTGACGCCGTCAACACTCTGGTTGCCCTGAACATTATCAATGGTCAGGACGACGGGAGCTTTAATCCCGAGGGTGACGTCACCCGCGCCCAGATGGCCAAGATGATCGCTGTGGCCATGAACGGCGGCAAGGAGACCACCACCGGCACCAAGACCAACCCCACTTTCACCGACATCAAGGGTCACTGGGCTGAGAGCTACATCGAGTTCTGCGCCGACCTGAAGATCATCTCCGGCCGCGGCGACGGCACCTTCGATCCCGAGGGTAAGGTCACCGGTCTTGAGGCCGCCAAGATGGTCCTGACCGCTCTGGGCTACGACGCCGACGCCTATCAGCTGAAGGGCGCCACCTGGGCCACCCGTACCGACGAGCTGGCCAAGGCCGGCAAGCCCTCCCTGTACACCGAGCTGAACGGCTCCATGGCCGTCTCCGCCACCCGCGACGTGGCTGCCCAGCTCATCTGGAACGGCCTGCAGAACAAGACCATGACTGTCAAGCCCTCCAACACTCTGAGCGATGGCACCATCACTTGGAGCTATGAGGAAGGCGAAAAGACCCTGCTGACCGAGCGTTACAACGCTCTGGTGCAGGAGGGCTTCCTGACCGCCGTGGAGTACGACAAGGACTCCAAGGAGTACACCTACACCATCGACGGTTCTGATTCCGTTTTCGGCGCTGAAGCCCTGGAGGACGACGTGGCCGACAACACCTTCAAGTCCACCGAGGACCTGTCTGCCCTCTATGGTCAGAAGGTGAAGGTCGTCTACAAGGACAACAAGAGCCGCACCGTTTACGGCATCACCGCTTCCGGCAGCTCCGTCCTGGCCACCGTCGTGGCCGGCAAGGACCTGGCTCTGGACGCCGACAAGGACTCCATCAAGGTCAACGGCACCACCTACAAGTTTGCCAACAAGGAAGCCGCCACTGTGGGCGACGAGGCCGCTGACATCGACGTCTACGTCCTCAACAACAAAACCGCCGTGGGCAACCTGAACACCTATGGCAAGGATGCCACCGTGGCCTACGCTGTGGACCTGATCGACAACGACGACGACGGCAAGATCAACGTGGCCGTGGCTCACCCCATTCTCGTGGGCGAGGTCACCTACGTGGGCAAGAACTCCATCACCGCCGGCAACAAGTCCTACAAGTTCGACGACTGCGACATCTATGAGAAGGTCGCCGTGGACGACTGGGCCGTTATCACTCCCGCCGATTACACCGCCAACGGCAAGGCCGTGGTCGCCAAGGCTGAGGTCATCAGCGGCGAGATCACCGCTACCCGCAACGGCGGCGACGACATCAAGGTGGGCGACACCTGGTATGTGCGTGCCAAC
>CATKDV010000087.1:0-5996 GCA_949746985.1 uncultured Eubacteriales bacterium
CAGCCCCCGCCGCACCAAGGTCTGCGTAGCCCAGCTGGGCAATGACGCGGGCATCATCGGCGGGGCCATGGTACCCCTGTATAGGTAAAAGGGAAAAAGTAAAAAGCTGAATAGAGAGGTCCGGCGGAGCCGGACTACTTAAAATGTGCCGCCTACGGCGGCCACAAGACCATAGCTTTTTCCCTTTTCCCTTTTCCTTTACACGCAGGCCTCAAACCCCTCCACCACCTCCGGTTTCTTCTCCTCCGGCCAAACCGCCAGAGAGACGCCGTACAGTACCGCCGCCAGGACGGCGATGGCCTGGACTTTGTTCTCCAGGATCCAGGGGCCGTATTTTTCCCACAGGGGCCAATGCTTGCCCTCGCACAGCTTCTCCCCGGCGTAGACCGCTGCCGCTGCCACCACCGCGCACAGGGCCAGCCGGGTCATAGAGTCGGTGCTTTTGCGTGTATGCTCTTCCAATTCAGATCCCCTCCTCCCTCCATATATAGCGAGGGACAGGGCCGGATAGAAGGTGAAACGCCATGAGACGAATGAAAACGCCCCAAACCGAGGCCGCAGACACCCGGACCCCCATCCCCGTGGTGGAGGCCGACCCGGCCCAGGGTCTGTCCAAGGACCAGGTGCTGGAACGGCAGAGGGGCGGCTGGGCCAATGTGACCGTCAAAGGTCCCACCCGGACCGAGAAAGAGATCATAAAGGAGAATGTGTTTACCTTCTTCAACCTCATCTTCCTGGTGCTGGCTGCCGCCTTGGTGGCCGTGGGGTCCTATAAGGATGCCACCTTTATCTTTATTGCCGTGATCAACACCGTCATCGGCATCTTTCAGGAGCTGCGCTCCAAAAAGACCATCGACAAGCTCAAGCTGCTGGCCGCCTCCCGGGGCACGGTGGTCCGGGCAGGCTCGGAGATGAGCGTGCCCACCGACCATATGGTCCGGGACGACGTCGCCGTCTTCTCCGCCGGGGACCAGATCACCGCCGACGCGGTGGTCCGGTCCGGCTCGGTCCAGGTCAACGAGGCCATGATCACCGGCGAGGCCGAGCCCCAGGAGAGAGGCCCGGGCGGAAAACTCCGCTCCGGCTCCTTCGTGGTCTCCGGCTCCTGCCGGGCTCAGCTCACGGCGGTGGGGGCGGATTCCTACGCCGCCCGGCTCACCCTGGAGGCCAAGAAGGGAGTCCGGGCGGGCCAGTCGGAGATGATGGCCTCCCTCACCAAGCTGATCCGTTTCATCGGCTTCGCCCTCATCCCCATGGGGGCCATCCTCTTCTGGAAGCAGTATTTTGTGCTGGACCTGGGCCTTACCCAGGCGGTGACCGCCACCGTGGCCGCCCTCATCGGCATGATCCCCGAGGGGCTCTACCTCCTCACCAGCGTGGCCCTGGCGGTGAGCATGATCCGTCTGGCCCAGAAAAAGACCCTGGCCCAGGACATGAACTGTATCGAGACCCTGGCCCGGGTGGACGTCCTGTGCGTGGACAAGACCGGCACCATCACCCAGCCGGGGATGGAGGTCCGGGACCTGGTGCTGCTGGACGAGGAGGAGTACCCCCGGGACCGGGTGGAGCAGGCGGCCAGCGCCCTCTACGCCGCCCTGGGCGGGGACAACGAGACGGGCAGGGCCATGTGTGCCCGGTTCAGCGAAAAGGTGGCCTGGGCCTGCTCGGCCAAGGTGCCCTTCTCCTCCGCGCATAAATATTCCGCCGCCGTCTTCTCTGGCCGGGGGGCCTTTGTGGCCGGGGCGCCGGAGTTTGTCATGGGGGAGCGCTACGCCGATCTGAAGGAGATGGTGGAGCCATACTCCGCCAAAGGCTACCGGGTCCTTTTGCTGGCCCAGTACGACGGGACCCCCGACGGCAAGACCCCCCTGGACGGGCGGCGGGTCCGGCCCATGGCTCTGGCCCTCCTGACCAACCCCATCCGGCCCGAGGCCCCCGACACCTTCGCCTACTTTGCCCAGCAAAAGGTGGCGGTGAAGGTGATCTCGGGGGACAACCCCCTTACCGTGGCCGAGGTGGCCCGCCAGGCGGGGGTGGAGAACGCCGAAAAATGGGTGGACGCCGCCACCCTGAAGACCGACGAGGACCTCTATGCCGCCGCCCGGGACTACACCGTCTTCGGCCGGGTGACCCCGGGCCAGAAGCGGAAGCTGGTGAAGGCCCTCCAGAAGCAGGGCCGCACCGTGGCCATGACGGGGGACGGCGTCAACGACGTGCTGGCCCTGAAGGACGCCGACTGCGGCATCGCCATGGCCTCAGGCTCCGAGGCGGCCTGCCACGCCGCCCAGCTGGTGCTGCTGGACTCCAACTTCGCCTGCCTCCCCCAGGTGGTGGCTGAGGGGCGGCGAGTGATCAACAACATCCAGCGCTCAGCGGCCCTCTATCTGGTGAAAAACATTTTCTCCTTCTGCCTGTCCCTTCTCACCATCTTGGTGGATATGCCCTACCCCCTGGTGCCCATCCAGCTCTCCCTCATCTCGGCCCTCACCATCGGGGTGCCCTCCTTCTTCCTGGCCCTGGAGCCAAACAAGAGCCGGGTAAAGGGGAATTTTATGGGCAATGTCCTGCGGGAGGCGCTTCCCGGCGGCCTCACCGATCTGTTGGTCATCCTGGGGCTTCAGGCGTTCGCCTTCGCCTTTGACTTTTCCACCCAGGTCCTCTCCACCCTGTCGGCTCTGTGCGTGGCGTTCATCGGCCTGCTGGTCCTCTACCAGGTCTGCAAGCCCTTTGACTGGAAGCGCCGGGCCTTGTGGGGCCTGATGGCGGCGGCTCTGGCGGTCTGCGTGAGTGAGCCGGGGCTCAAGGCGCTGTTCTCCCTGAGCGCCCTTGACCTGCAGGAGGCCCTGGTGCTTGGGGTGTTCCTGCTTCTGTGCTGGCCCACCATGGGGGCCATCCTCACCGCTTTGGGGAGGACCCGGCGGGTATATCTGAATGCCAGAAAAAAACGTCCCTCCCGCCGCGCCGGCTAAATTTCCCTTGCATATCAGGGGGATAAGTGATAGAATCACAGCGTAAGCTGTATGGAAAGGGAGCGATGCAAAATGGAAAACAATTTTTATGAGCAGGAGCGTCAACTGGAACAGGGTGCGGCTGGGCTGAGCCTGGGTCGCTATACCGCCAGGACCTTCCTTATCATGTTTTTGGGCCTGATGGTGAGCTTTGGCATGGCCGCCTTCATTGCCTACACCTGGCCGGGCTTCTACCTGATCCGCAGCCTGGTGAACCTGACCGGCGGCTACCTCCACATCATCCTGCTGGTGGCCCAGCTGGCTCTGTCCTGGGCCATGATGGCCCGGATGGATAAGATATCCGTGGGAACGGCCATGGTCTACTTCGTGATCCACTGCCTCCTCATCGGCTTTGTAGTGGGTACCTGGCTGCTGCTCTACCAGCTGGAGAGCGTGGTGCTGGTCTTTGCCGCCACCGCCCTCTACTTTGGCGGCGTGGCCGTATTTGGGTATGTGACCAATATCGACCTGTCCCGGATGCGCAATGTGCTTCTCACCGGACTGCTCTTCCTCATCATCATGAATGTGGCTATGTGGTTCATCCCCGCCGTGGGGGCCATGGAGCAGGCGGTCTGCACCATCGGCGTGATCCTCTTCCTGGCCTATACCGCCTATGATACCCAGATGATCAAGCGGTTTTACGCCGCCTTCCAGCAGGACGAGGAAATGCTGCGCAAGGCCTCCATCCTGGCGGCGCTGGAGCTGTGTTTGGATTTCGTGAATATGTTCCTCTATCTCCTGCGCCTGTTGGGAAAGCGGAGAAACTGAAGAAGAAGGAGCCGGACGAAGTCCGGCTCTTTTTTTGCCAAAAATTTCCCGGCTGAAACGAAAATGCCGGGGAAAGCTATGTTCGTCCAGCCGTAAAAAAAGAAAGGCTGGAAAAAACAGAGAGAATCCCGTTGATTCCCCGCATAAAATGTGGACAGCCTTGGCGCACCGAGCCAGGGAAAAGCCCCCAAGCCAAAGGCGCTGTTCATTTCCAGCCATGGAATGGGGCCGGCTGTTCATATTAAGAGATGGCGCCTCACAGCGCCGTCTCGATTTTTTTATTCGAGGGAAAACAAATGGGGGTGGTCTTATTGAAGGATACGGAAAGAATGGGGCCGGGCAGGCCGGCCCTGCTCCGGGGAGTGCTGGCGGCAGGGCTGCTGCTGGGACTCCTGGGGCAGGGCGGCGGTGTAGCTCTGGCCGCGGAGGCGACAGCGATGGGGGCGGGTGAGCCGCCCCGGATGGTGGTCCCCATGGGCCGGGCGGTGGGCGTCAAGCTCTTCTCCGACGGGGTGATGGTGGTAGGCTTCTCCCAGATCCCCGCCGCCGGGGGAAACGTGGTCCCCGCCAGGACCTGCGGTCTGCGGGAGGGTGATGTGATCACCCACATCAACGCCGCCGAGGTGGACACCATCGAGGAGGTACAGCAGGAGCTGGCTAAGATCGGCGGGGAGGAGATGTCCATCCGGGCAGTGCGGGACGGCAAGCCCCTCCAGGTCACCGCCCAGGCGGTAAAATGCTCCACCGACGGCAGTTACAAGCTGGGAGCCTGGCTCCGGGACTCCATGGCGGGCATCGGCACCGTGACCTATTATGACCCTGCCACCGGGGAGTTCGGAGCCTTGGGCCACGGCATCAACGACGTGGACACCGCCCTTCTCATGCCCATGGAGAGCGGCGGGGTCCTCTGGGCCAGTGTCACCGACGTAAAAAAGGGGACCAAAGGGGAGCCGGGGGAGCTTCACGGGGAATTTGACCTCACCGCCGATATCGGCGAGCTGTGGGCCAACACCAGCCACGGAGTATACGGCGCCTTGGATGGAAAGGCCCTGGACCTGGCCGAGCCGGTGGAGGTGGCCTCCAAGGACCAGGTGGAGACGGGCAAGGCCCTCATCTACTCCAACATCTCCGGGGAGGAGGTGCGCTCCTACGAGGTAGAGATCACCAAGCTCTTCCCCCACGCCGACGACGGTCGGGATATGATGATAAAGGTCACCGATCCCGCCCTTCTGGAGGCCACCGGAGGCATCGTCCAGGGCATGTCCGGCAGCCCCATCCTCCAGAACGGCAGGCTTGTGGGAGCCGTGACTCACGTCCTGGTGGGCGACCCAACCCAGGGTTACGGCATCCTGGCCCAGCGGATGCTAAAAACAGCCGAAAGTTGTCAAAAAGTGTAAAATGTCGCATGATGTCGAACGATTATCCATGGAAAATTATGGAAAAGGGATTGCGTAAGCTGTCTTTTTATGGTAAATTATGAGCAACCGGTAATATTGCCTTGGCCAGGCAAAAGGTTGTGTAAAGGGTATGGATCAGAAGAAGATCGTGATAGCGGACGCGGGAGAGGAATTTCGCCGGCTTTTGGCGGAGCTGATAGAGAGTGAGGCAGACCTGACGGTGATAGGGGAGACGGCGGACGGAGCGGAGCTTATCGAGCTGTGCCGCCAACACCAGCCCGACATCGTGGTGATGGACATGATCCTCTCCACTCTGGACGGGGTGGACGCTCTGACCCAGCTGGGAGAGCTGACTCCCAAGCCCCGGGTGCTGGTCCTGTCCAGCTTTGCCGGGGGCAGCGTGGCGGAACTGGCGGCGGCCCGGGGAGCGGACTACTTCCTGATGAAGCCCTGCCGAACCTCCTCGGTGGTGGAGCGGGTGCGGCAGATCGCCGGCTCCTCTGTGCCTTCGGAGGAGGCGGACCGGGGCCGCCGGGGCCTGGAGGGCACAGTCACCGCCATCATCCACGAGATCGGCGTACCCGCCCATATCAAGGGGTATCAGTACCTGCGGGAGGCCATTATGATCGCCGTGGAGGACATGGATGTCATCAACGCTGTGACCAAGGTCCTCTATCCCGAAGTGGCCAAGCGCTTCGGCACCACCGCCAGCCGTGTGGAGCGCGCCATCCGCCACGCCATCGAGGTGGCCTGGGACCGGGGCGACCTGGAGACCCTGCAGAAGTATTTCGGCTACACCGTCTCCAACGCCAAGGGCAAGCCC
>CATKDV010000088.1:0-4168 GCA_949746985.1 uncultured Eubacteriales bacterium
GTTCTCGTGGCCTGTCTCCTTAAATTCCTTGTCCAGAATGGCCTGGATATTCTCCCAGAGGGCATAGCCATAAGGCCGAAGGATGAACATGCCCTTCATGCTGGTGTAGTCGATCAGCTCCGCCTTCCGGCACACATCGGTGTACCATTGGGCAAAGTCCACCTCCATATCGGTGATCTGCTCCACCTGCTTCTTGTTGTCTTGTGCCATATGTCTCTCCGTCCTTTACGGTGAAAGTTGGGTTTATTGTATGTCAAGGGCCGGGGAATGTCAAGAGCGCGCTATGAACTCCATGATCTTTGGTCCCTCCCCATAGCCCATGTGGTAGAGCCGCTCTACCGCCTCCCTGTCCTTGGTGAGGGTGGCCATCCCCCCAATATCCGTGGGGGCGATGAGAAGGGCCTTGCCCTCCCGCTCCAGTTCCTTCACCGCCGCCACGTCCCGGTTATACCGGGCGGAGCGGCGCAGCAGCGCGCCATAAGCGTTGGGCCAGCGGCGCAGGGCCTTCTCCAAGACCTCCTGATGGTCCAAGGGGGGCCGCAGATACCCGGCGGGCCGGGTCAGCAAAAGCACAAAGCGGTCGCAGCCCTGCTCCAGCGCCCGCTTGTAGGGCACCGGGTCGGCCACCCCTCCGTCAAACCCGGGCTTTCCCTCCACCGGGTAGGGCTGGCAGGCCCCGGGCACTGCGCAGGAGGCTTTGATGACGTCAAAGTTGCCGTCCTTCAAAAGCTCCTTGCCGTAATAGACCGGATCTCCCGTGGCGGCGTCGGTGACCACCGCCTCATACCGGGCCTTGCTTTGGTTGAAGGCCTCCAGATCCACCGGATCCTCCCCGCCGGGACCGGAGAGAAAGGTATAGGGATAATCCAGATTGATATAGGACCCGGTCCGGAGCATATTGTGCATAGACATATACTCCTTACGGAAGGCGTAATCCAGATAAAACCGCAGGTTCCGCCCTCTCTGTCCGGCCAGATAGCTGACCATATTGCCGCTGCCCGCCGACACCCCGATGAGGTAGTCGAAGGGCTGGATGTTTTGGTCATTGAGATAATCGTAGATCCCGGCGGTAAAAGACCCCCGCATCCCGCCGCCCACGTCGATGATGCCTAACATTGGTATATTTCGCCTCTTTTTTAAAGATACTGCTTTTCAGAAAGCCCCAAAAGATAGTCGGAAGAGACCTTCAGATGTTTGGCAAGAAGAATCAGCTTGGCATAATTAGGCTCACGTTTTCCCTCTTCATAATATTGGTAGGCCCGGGGTGTAATTTCTAAAACATCCGCAATTTCTTTTCTGGAAAATCCACGCTCTGTCCGGATCTGTTGCAGGCGGGTAGAAAAGATTGTCATGGGCGATCACCTCTTGACAAGAACATATTGTTCTGATACAATAAAAGAACAAAATGTTCTTACTATTGGGGGGAGCAAATATGGATGAGTTGACACGGGTGCTTTGGGAATATGCGGCCTGCCGGTTAGAGGGGAGTTATGATCGGGAGGCCCAAAAGGAGCGACAAGAGTGTATGGAAATAGCAGACTGGAATAGGTCGCGCCTACAAGCAGTCTGTTTTCCGGAGGCTTTGACATGGACGGAAAATCTTTGTTTCTGCTTTGAGACCATTCGCTGTATAGATATGGAGGCGGCCTTTGTCTCTGGCCTGCAGTTAGGATTGAAGCTGCGGTAAGGTCCAAAAACAAAGGGGGCTTTCCGGCCCCCTTTGCGTGCAGGTGTTATTCCGCCGAGATCATGTAGTAATACACCGGCTGCCCTCCGGACAGCAGGGTGATCTCCGCCTTGGGGCAGGCGGCGGTAAACAGCTTCAGTGTCTTCTCCGCCTCGGACTCTTTCACATCCTCGCCGTAGTAGATGTTGATGAACTCGGCGTTCTGAAAGGTATCTTCCTTCACCAGCTTCTTGAGCAGCTTCTCCAAGCTCTTTTGGGTGTCAAAAAGCTTCCCGTTCAGCAGGGCCATGTGGTCCCCGTGCTTGATGGCAAAGCCCCCGAAATCGCTGTCCCGGGCGGCGTAGGTCACCTCGGCAGTGGACACGCCGCTCATGGCCTCGGTCATGGCTGCCACATTGGTCTCCACGTCGGTGTCCGGGTCCATGACCAGCAGGGTGGCGATACCCTGAGGCACCGTCTTGCTGGGAATGACCACCACCTCCTTGCCCTCGGCAAGGCCCCTGCACTGCTCGGCAGCCATGATAATGTTCTTGTTGTTTGGCAGCACGAAGACGATCTCAGCCGGGGTGGCGTTGATCTGCCGCAGGATGTCCTCGGTGGAGGGGTTCATAGTCTGCCCTCCGGCGATGACCCGGTCCACCCCCAAGTCCCGGAACACGGCGGCCAGCCCCTCGCCGGCGGCCACGGCCACCATGCCGTACTTCTTTTCCGGCGCGGCGACGGCAGGCTCGCCCTTGCCCTCCAGCTGCTCCTCCACCTCGTCCAGATCGTCGGTGGACTGCACATGCTTCCCGGCGGCCAGATCCTCGGCCTGGGTGCGCATATTCTCGATCTTCGCCAGTTCCAGAATGCCGTACTTGGCGCTCTCTGTGAGGGCAGCCCCCGGGGTGTCGGTGTGGACGTGGACCTTGAACTCCTCGTCGCTCTCCCCGATGACCAGGCTGTCGCCAATGCTGTTGAGGTAAGCCCGGAGGGGCTCCAGATTTACGTTCTCCTTCTCCTTGCGGACAATAAAGACCGTGTCATAGGTAAAGGTGATGTCCTCGTCTCCCAGCGCGGCAAAATCCGCCCCGGCCTTCTTCTTCGGCTCGGGGACCGCTGCCCCTTCGGGCAGGGGCAAGCCCCGCATCTCGTCCAGCATCCCCTGCAGGATGACCAAAAATCCCTTTCCGCCGGAATCCACCACCCCGGCTTTTTTCAGGACCGGGTTCTGCTCCGTGGTGTGCTCCAAAGCCACCTGGCCCTCCTGAATGGCGTGTTCCAGCACATATTCCGCCCCCCTGTCCTCCCGGGCGGCGGCAGCCGCCGCGGCGGCGGAGAGCCGGGACACGGTGAGGATGGTCCCCTCGGCGGGCTTCATCACGGCCTTGTAGGCCGCCGCCACGCCAAAGTCCAGCGCGATGGCCAAATCCCGTCCGTCGATGGTCTCCTTCTCCTTCACCGCCTTGGCAAAGCCCCGGAAAAGAAGGGAGAGGATGACCCCCGAATTTCCCCGGGCGCCCCGCAGCAGGGCGTTGGCGGTGGCGTTGGCGGCGGCGCCCACCATGTCGTAGCTCTTTTTCCCCATCTCCTCGGCCGCCGCGCCGATGGTCATGGACATATTGGTCCCCGTGTCCCCATCGGGGACAGGGAACACGTTGAGCTCATTGATCTCCTGCTTCTGGGCGTTGATGCAGGCCGAGCCGTGGACGATCATGCGGGCAAACAAGGCCCCGTCAATAGTAGTGATCATAGTGTCGTCCCTTCCTTTCAGCCAATGACCATGAAGTCCACAAACACATCCACGCTGCGGACCTCCACGCCGGTGGCCCGGCTCACGTTATACTTCACTTCGCTCATGATGGACCGGCTCACCGCCATCAGGTTCACCCCGTTGTCCACAATGATGTGGAGTTCCAGCGAGATGGACCCATCCTCAGGGTAGGTCCCCTTCACGCCCTTGGACATGGACTCCCGCCGCAGCAGGTGGACCAGCCCGTCTGTGGTGGAGCGGATGGCCATCCCCTTCACGCCGTAGCAGTTGGTGGCGGCGGCGCCGGTAATATTGCTGAAGACATCGCTGCTGATGGTGATGAGGCCCTTTTCCGTTTGCAGCTTCATAGGAAAACCCTTCCTTTCCGAATGCAAAGCATTTTCTTCCATTCTATGTTCCTTATTGTATTCTATTTTGGATGAAATTACAAGGGAAAAAGTGGCGGAAAACGATTGTAATTTCCCCGGAAATCGTGTAAACTAAACTTACCTATGTGAAAGGGGGGCAAATTCACCATGAAGATCGCCCGTTTTGTACTGAAGATCGTGGCCACCTGTCTGGCGGTGGCGGCGGCGGTGTGCTGCGTCATCGCCTACTGGGACAAGATCACCGAGTGCGTCCACTCTGTGGGCAAGGCCCTGGGCCTGAAATGCTGCCAGTATCCCTCGGAGTACGACGACTACGCCGACTGGGACGAATAAGAGAAAAAGAGACAGCGGAGCGGGAAA
>CATKDV010000089.1:0-7587 GCA_949746985.1 uncultured Eubacteriales bacterium
CCAGCGAGATGTTTGACTGGGCCGGGGCCATCGGCCCTGACGGGCAGGGGTTCGTGGGAAAAGACGGGAAAATCTACCGGATCGAGTTTGAGCGGTAGGCCCGTTTGTCCTTTGGAGTGCGCACGGCGGGCCATGCGCCTCTCCCCTCCTCCGGCTTAGAGACAGAAGGGACTACTTTTGTAGACATTTCCCCGGAAGAAGACCGGCGTGTCTCCTAAATAGGGGGGTGCGCGCGGCAGGGCCAAAGAAAGCAGGCAGGAAAACGGAGGTATTATAGATGAGAGAGAAAAGCAAGGGATTCTTGGGGGAGTTCAAGCAGTTTATCGCCCGGGGAAACGTGATGGACATGGCCGTGGGCGTTATTATCGGCGGGGCCTTTTCCGCCATCACCACCTCCCTGATCAATGATGTCATCATGCCCTTGCTGGGGATCTTTACCGGATCCATCTCCTTTGCCGAGATGGCGGTGGAGGTCAATGGGGCAGTCATCGGTTACGGGAACTTTATTCAGGCGGTGCTCAACTTCCTGGTGATGGCCTTTGTGGTGTTCTGCCTGGTGAAGGCTATGAACTCCTTTCACCGGAAGAAGGAGGAGGCCCCTGCCGAGCCCGCCCCTGAGCCGGAGCCTTCCAATGAGGAGAGGCTGCTGGCGGAGATCCGGGACCTGCTGAAAAAGTAAGAAGGAAAAGCTAAAAGCTGTTTTGCAGCAGACGGTCCTTAAAATGGTCCCAAAGCCGGATCTTTTGCTTTTCGCCTTTTATTCCCCTGGGGAGGTACGTCAAATGGATGAAAATAAGGTCCCAAATGAGGAAGGGCCCATCAAACCTGTAAAGTGGGCCACGCCCGTTCAACGGTTGTGGGCCTGGGTGGGGGTGGTGTACATGGTCATTTTGGTGCTGCTGTCCACCTTCGCATTGGCCCATGGCTTTTACCTTCAGGGCATTGGGGGGCTCATGGTCTCCCCCGCTCTCTGCGGTCTGGGCGGGACTGTGATCCTGCGCTACCGGCAGGGCGTGGGCCGGGGCGGACTGCCCGCCTGCGCGGCCATTGCCGGGGCCAGCTTTCTTCTGGCGGTCTGGAACGTGGTCCGCGGGCTCCCCACCCTGCTGGAGCAGCTGTGAGGTGAAACTATGAAGGATATTCTGAACCAGGGTCTCCGGAATATGGGGATCACCCCGCCCGAGGACGCTGTAGACAAGCTGTGCCGGTACGGCGAGCTGCTGTTGGAACAAAACCAGGTGATGAACCTGACCGCCATTACCGAACCGGATCAGGTGGCAAGACTGCACTTTCTGGATTCCGCCGCCATTCTGTCCTGGTGCTCCGCCCACCCGCCCTGCCAGCTTGCCCACAGATCGCTGGTGGACGTGGGTACTGGGGCCGGATTTCCGGGGATGGTGCTGAAGATCCTGGAGCCCTCCCTCCGCCTCACCCTGGTGGACAGTCTGGGAAAAAGGCTGGTCTGGTTGGAGAATGTGTGTAAGGCGCTTTCCCTTGACGAGGTTTCGTGCGTCCACGCCCGGGCGGAGGAGCTTGCCCTGGCTTCCCCCTTTCGGGACGGGTTTGATGTGGCTGTGTCCCGGGCGGTGGCGGCCTTCCCCGCCCTATGCGAGCTGTGCCTGCCCTATGTAAAGCCCGGCGGGGTGTTTTTGGCCATGAAAAGCGTGGAGAGCGGCCCCGAGGTGGAGGGTGGCAGAAATGCCGTGAAGCAATTGGGGGGCAAACTCTTTGAGGCATGGGACTACAATATTCCCGGGGCGGGGGTGACCCACCGGATCGTGGGTGTGGAAAAGATCGCCGCCACGCCCAAGGGCTTTCCCCGGAACTGGGGAAAGATCAAGCGGTCGGCGCTGTAAAGGCCGCCTTCCGCACCTGTGGGTCTTTCACCTGCGGAATTTTTGGGGAAAATCGCAAAAACCGTTGATATAGGCGGGAGTTTCGTGATATAATGTTTTTTACTTGGGAGGTTTTTCAACTATGGCTACTGTGATCGCTGTCACCTCCGGCAAGGGGGGGACAGGCAAAACCTCTCTCGTTGGGGCCGTAGGCTCCTGTCTGGCGGCGCTGGGGCACTCCACCCTGTGCATCGACATGGACGTGGGACTGCGGAACCTGGATCTGACTCTGGGGCTCTCCGACCGGGCGCTGATGGATTTTACCGACGTGGTGGAGAGCCGATGCTCTCTGGAGAAGGCCGTGGTGGAACACCCCGAGATCCGGGACCTGTTTTTGCTCACCGCCCCCTTCTCCCTCCCCACGGGGATCCCGGAGGAGGCTATGCGGGATCTTTTGCGGCAGGCCAGGGTCCTTTACGACTATATTTTGCTGGACGCCCCCGCTGGACTGGGCGAGGGATTTCGTCTGGCTGTCTGCGGCTGCGACAGGGCCATCGTGGTGTCCACGACGGATGCCTCCGCCCTGCGGGACGCCCAGCGAACGGTATCTGAGTTGAGCCGGCTGGGGGTCGAGCAGATCCATCTGGTGGTCAACCGGGTCCAGCCCAAGCTGCTGCGGAAGCTCCGCACCACCATTGACGACGCCATGGACACGGCGGGACTTCCCCTGCTGGGGGTCGTGCCTGAGGATAATCTGGTGATGCTCTCCGCCAACCAGGGGCGGCCCCTGATCCTGTGCGCCAACAAGGGTGCGGCGGTGGGATACCGGAATATTGCCTTCCGCATTGAGGGCCGGAAGGTCCCGGTCATGGGGTGGTGACCCTCCAGCCACTTTTTCAGGCAATGAAACAAATTTTTATATGAAAGGAAGGGATTGGGATTGAATATTGCGCTGCTTTGTCACGACCACAAAAAAGAACTGATGGTACAATTTTGTCTTGCCTACTCGGGCATCTTGGCCAAGCACCACATTTGCGCCACCGACTCCACCGGTCGACTGGTGGCCGAGGCTACAGGACTGCCCATCACCCTGTACCTCTCCCATGAGCACGGCGGGAGCCAGCAGATCGGGGCCCGGATCGCCTACAACGAGATCGATATGGTGCTCTTTTTTACCGATCCCCAGACCCACGAGTTGGACGAGGACCTGGACTATATCACACGGCTGTGCGACCAGTACAACATCCCCTTTGCCACAAATGTGGCCAGCGCTGAAATGCTCATTATGGGCCTGGCCCGGGGCGATCTGGACTGGCGCGATATCGTCAAGACCAACCACAGTCCCCTTCTCCCTTGACAGACGGGGGATCTTGGAGTAAGCTTCCTGCTGAGCACAGCTTCTTTGCGCTGTGCTGATCCAGACATTGTACCGCGAGGAACGGGCATGAGTAACGGCACACCGCCGAACAGAGAGGGACCCCCTGGCTGGAAGGGTCCTGCGGCAAGGAGCTGCGAAAGACGGCCCGGGAGCGGGGACGGAGACGTCCACGGTTCCCTTCCCGTAACAGAAGGCCAGAGGGCGGCGGAACTTCCGCCGCTGAACATGGGTGGCACCACGAAAGCAGACGCTTTCGTCCCGTGAAGCTTCTCTCCTCCAGGGAGAGGACGGCGGGATGAGAGCGTCTTTTTTTCAGGGAGGAGATTTTTTTATGAATAACTGGCTGTATGTTATGGTCATCAAAAAGACAAAAACCTATAATCGGCTTACCCGAGCAGCGGTGGAGCGGCATGTGGCTAACCTGCGGTCCCTGGACGAGGGGGGGCACCTGACCCTGGGCGGGGCTTTCAAGGGGTACCCGGGCGTTGCCGGCATGTATATTCTCAAGGCCGGGAGCTATGAGGAGGCCGAGGCCCTCTGTCAGGCGGAGCCCCTTGTTTTGGAAGGGTTTGCCAGCTATGAGCTCAGGGCTTTGCAGGTGGCCAGCAGTGAGAATAACTATCTGCTCTCCTGATACATGATCTCCCACAGAACAGGGCCGGGCGGCCCCTTTGGAAAGGATGTTGTACAATGGAACGAGTAAAGGCACGGACCTTGTCAGGGTTTATGGAGCTGCTGCCCCGGCAACAGGCCCAGTTTGAGCGGGTGAAGGGGGTTTTGGAAGAGACCTACGCCCGGTACGGGTTCACCCCTCTGGACACCCCGGCCATTGAGGCCAGCGAGGTGCTTTTGGCTAAGGCGGGGGGCGAAACAGAAAAGCAGATCTACCGCTTTACCAAGGGGGATACCGACCTGAGCCTCCGGTTTGATTTGACGGTCCCCCTGGCAAAATATGTGGCCCTCCACCAGAATGAGCTGGCCTTCCCCTTCCGGCGGTATCAGATCGGCAAGGTCTACCGGGGGGAGCGGGCCCAGCGGGGCCGGTTCCGGGAGTTTTATCAGGCGGATATTGACGTGATCGGGGACGGCTCGCTGGATATTATCAACGAGGCCGAGATCCCCGCCATCATCTACCAGACCTTCACCGCTTTGGGACTGAAGCGGTTCCGCATCCGGGTCAACAACCGGAAGGTCCTCAACGGGCTTTTCGCCGTGCTGGGGCTGGAGGATAAGGCCGAGGACGTGATGCGGACCATCGACAAGCTGGAGAAGATCGGCGCCGAGAAGGTCACCGCCATTCTGGTGGACGATTTTGGGGTGGCTACAAACATCGCCACACAACTGCTTGGGATCTTGGGAGCAGAGGACCCCCTGGCGGCTTTGGAGCCCTTCAAAGGGAAAAATGAGCTCTTTGACAAGGGCGTGGAGGAGCTGAACACTGTAGTCAAGTACCTGGGGGACTTTGGGGTCCCTGAGGACCACTTTATGGTGGACCTGACCATCGCCCGGGGGCTGGATTACTACACTGGGACGGTGTACGAGACGGTGCTGCTGGACCATCCCGAGGTGGGAAGCGTCTGCTCCGGCGGGCGATATGATAACTTAGCGGAATATTATACCGAAAAACAACTCCCCGGCGTAGGTATTTCCATCGGGCTGACCCGGCTTTTCTATGTGCTCCAGGAGCAGGGCATGCTGAACGAGGCTCTGCCCACCGCCCCCGCCGACGTTTTGATCCTGCCCATGACCGAGGACCTCTCCCCCGCCATCGCCTTCGCCACCGCCTGCCGGGGCGCGGGGGTAAGAGCCCAGCTCTATACAGAGCCCAAAAAGTTCAAGGCCAAGATGAACTACGCCGACCGGATCGGGGTCCCCTACGTGGCCTTCCTGGGGGAGGACGAGGTGGCAAACGGTGTGGTCTCCCTGAAGGACATGGTCTCCGGAGAGCAGGAGAAGGTGGCCCTGGAGGCCGCCCCCGGTTGGCTGAAGGAAAAAGTAACGTCCCTTTCCGCCGGCGCGCCGGTAAAGGAGTAAAGGGAAACGCACCCCATGTTTTTTGTTTCTCCATCTGATTTGGGAGGTGTCGTCGATGAAAAAGCGGCTGGCCTGCCTGTTTTTGGGGCTGACACTCTGTTTCGGGCTGCGCCCGGCGCTTGCTGCGGAGGCCGGAGTCTTTTCTGATGTAAGGGACAGCGACTGGTTTGCCCCCTATGTCCGGGTCTGTGTGGACCACGGGCTCATGGAGGGCACCGGGGCGGGGCGATTTGAACCTGACCGGGAACTGACCCTGATGGAGGTTTGGGCTCTGGAGGCCAAGCTGGAGGCCTGGGCCCGGGGAGAGTCCGTTCCCCACTTCCCTGTCGTTTCTCTTTCTGATTTGGCTGTTTTCTACGATGGGACAGGCGCCCGGCTGGGAACCATCGGGGACTGTATCTATGAACCAAAGGTCTATTACGGATACAACACCTTCTATTTCACTCTGCCCCAGGAGCTGCAGGTTCAGGCCGGGGAAGGGGCAGTCACTTTGGAGCTGAATCTGGACGTCCTGAAGGCCTGGCCCAAGGACCCGCTGGAGGAGTTCCGCCCCCTGCCGGAGGGGAGCGTACGCTACGAGGGTGGCTGGGACGCTTCCCGGTCCTGCTACATCATCCCCTTTGGTGATGACCTTGGCGGCAAGGGACCGGAGCTTTTGAAGCTGCTGGATGGCCTGATGACCACTGAGGAGCTTCTAAAGGAGGTCTGGTTTCGGGACTCTCTCCTCTATACGAGCTGCATCGGAGCCCATGGGCTGCTTTCGGAGCTGCACCTCGACGAATTCTCAGCAATGGCAGACAGTCAGGAACAGATAGATTGGAGCCAGAGGGAACCCGCCGTCCGGGCAGACCTGCTGGGACTGCTGGACGCCGCCGGGTTCGATGAGCATGAATTTCTGATGTGGGAGCTACCCGAGGAGGAGCGGCAGGAGCTGGGCCGGGAAACCGTCCAGCTTCAAGGCCTCTTCCTGCTGGGCATCCTCAACGGAGTGGACGAGAAGGGCACTATGGCCCCCGAGGACCATCTGACCCGGGCCCAGGTGGCGGCGGTGCTGGCCCGGACCCTGCACCCGGAGCTGCGGGTGGGGGCGGAGGGCTACACCCTCACCCCGGTGGAGCTGGGGGATTGGGAGCCTCGGGGGATCGCCGCCGACTGGCTGGCCCTGGAGCGGGAGGGCCCCGGCGGGACCACAGAGGGGGCCATCTACCGGGCCGACGGGGCGTTTCTCACATTGGACGGGGGCCGCGTCTGGGTGGATGAGGAGGAGCCCTCTCTGGGGGCCTCCCATCTGGCGGCGGTATACCGGGGGGACCTCTGGGGCGTCTATGATGTGGCAGCCGGGGAATTCACCTTGCCCTATACAAAGCAGGCTATGCCAATTCAGAACCAGGCCCTCTCCCCCGATACCCAGAGCCGCTATGCTGTAATGAAGGATCAATATTATTCCTATGAGGGCAGCCCCATCTCCCCATACTTCGGTTGGGCAGGACCCCTCAACGCCTCCGGCGGCGGTTTTGTGGCTGACTGGATGCAAATATACCACATCCAATTCAAGGAGGAAACATGAAAGGTTTTATCCGGGACCTGTGTACTTGCCCCTCTTTGGTACGAAAGCTGATGCAGTGGAAGAAAGAGACGGAGCCCCAAAGGGCGCCTTATGGAGCTGACCCGGCCCAGTATTTTCTGGACTTTGTCCCCCCTGGGCCCCAGCGGGAGATCGTTGTGGTCTACCTCCACGGGGGTGGCTGGGACAAGGGCAGCCCCTCCTTCTTCTCCTTTATCGGTCAGCGGCTGGCCCAGGAGGGCTACCGCTGCGTTATGCCGGGCTACCGGCTGGTCCCCAAATCCCGTTTCCCCGCTCAAATCGAGGACGTGACCGCCGGGACCAAGGCGGCCCTGGCCCATCTGGAGGGGCAGGGGGTGGACGCCCGCCGGGCCGTGGTGGTGGGCTCCTCTGCCGGGGGACAGCTGGGGGCCCTGCTGTGCTACACCGGAGAGCTGGCGGGGCGGTTTTCCGGGTTTGTCGGTCTGGGGGGCGCCTACCGGTTCGACGGGGAGGTCCCTCTGTCGCTAAACGTACTTTCCAGGCGGCTCCTGAACGGCGGAGACCCCCGGGCGGCCCAGCCCTATTACCTGCTGGATGAGCACAGCCCCAAGACCCCCATGCTCCTGATCCACGGCCTGGAGGACGGGGTGGTGGGCTTCCCCTGCGGGATGGACTTTTACCGCAGGGCGTTGGAGTTGGACATCCCCGCCGCCCTCTATTTGCCCGAGACCGGAAGGGACAGCCACTCCGACTATGTGGTGGGTTCCTTTTTGGAGGAGCGGGAAAAGAGCGGG
>CATKDV010000090.1:0-7813 GCA_949746985.1 uncultured Eubacteriales bacterium
CCTGGTGTCTATGATCCCTGTTATCGAACTCCGGGTGGGCATCCCCTTCGGCGTGGGGCTTGGGCTTCCCTACCCAGTGGCGTTTATCGCCGCCGTCATTGGCAATATCCTGCCCGCCCCCTTCATCATCATCTATATCCGCCGCATCTTTCAGTGGCTGCGCTCCCACTTTCCCAGGCTGGACGGCATGGTGGACGCCCTGGAGAACAAAGCGCACCTGAAGGGACGGAAGGTGAACAAATATAAATATCTGGGTCTGCTGCTCTTTGTGGCCATCCCCCTCCCAGGCACCGGAGCCTGGACCGGAGCCTTGGCCGCCGCCTTTCTGGATATGCCCCTTCGGAAGGCTATGCCCTCCATCATCCTGGGGGTCATCCTGGCGGGATGTATCATGACGGGACTGACCCATCTGGGCTTTAATCTTTTTGCCGCTGTAATGGCCTGATTTTCGCACCCTTTCCGCCTTTTTCCATAGGATGGGAAGAGGTGAAGTGTAATGCGGCCTATTTTAGAAGTGATCCTCTCCCTGCTGGCAGTGGTGGGACTTCTCAGCCTGAGCTGGCTTTTGCTGGGACACATCCTGACCCCGGCAGGAAACGGGGAAACGGTCTCCCTGGTGCCCGGGCAGGGGGACGGAGAGGACCTGGAGCAGGCGGTCCGGGGCCTTCTCTGGCTCCGGGGCGGAGGCCTTTTGACGGGCAGCGTGGTGATCGTGGACTGCGGCCTGAGTCCGGAGGGCCGCGCCATCGCCGCCGCCCTGTGCGTCCGGGAGCCAGGGGTGGAGGTCTGGCCTCTGTCCCAGTTATCGGTTTACATAAAGCGAAAGGAACCGTAGGGCGGGGCTTGTCCCGCCCTGCAGTCGGCGTGGAAAGAGGGTGGCCCTGTGAACGAGCTCCCCAACACCATAGAGGGCACCGTGGATTCGGTGGTCTACCAAAACCCGGAGAACGGTTATACCGTTCTCCGTTTGGACGTGGAGGAGGAAGAACTGGTCACGGTGGTGGGCTGCATACCGGGGGTGGCCCCCGGCGAGACCATTGCCGCCCAAGGATCCTGGACCCATCATGCCACCTATGGCCAGCAGTTCAAGGCGGAGGTGGCCCGCCGGGGGATGCCGGTGGGGGAGAAGGCGATCTTTGACTATCTGGCCTCTGGAGTGGTGAAGGGCGTCGGCCTGTCCACCGCCCGGAAGATCGTGGAGGAGTTCGGAGACAGGGCCCTGGAGGTGCTGGAGCGCGCGCCGGAAAAACTGACTGCCGTCAAGGGGGTCACCAAAAAGCGGGCGGAGGCCATTGGGGAGGCCTTCCGGCTCCAGATGGGTATGCGCCGCCTGCTGGATTTTCTCACCGCTCACGACCTGCCCCCCCAATTGGGAATGCCGCTCTATGGCCGCTTTGGGGACCGGGCCTTGGAGGAGATCGAGGCGAACCCCTACCTGCTGGCGGAGGGGGAGTTGGCCATCCCCTTTGCCCAGGCGGACAAGCTGGCCCTGAAGCTGGGCTTTGCCGACGAGCATCCCCAGCGGCTGGAGGCGGGGGTGGCCTTCACCCTTCAGCACAATCTGGACAACGGTCACACCTTCCTGCCCCGGCAGAAGCTGCTCCAGGCGGCCTCGGCCCTGCTGGGCGTCCCCGACCTGGAGGCTCTGGAGGACGCCCTCTCCGTCCTCCTGGACCGGGGGGCGGTGACCGAGGACCGGGCGGCGGGGGAGGACGCCTGTTACCTGACAGAATACTATGAGGCGGAGACCCTTGTGGCAGAGCGAATCTCCACCATGAGCGGCAACGAGCTGTGTCCGCCGGAGGACCTGGACAGGCTCATTGCCCGCATGGAGCGGACCCAGGGCATCACCTACGCGCCTCAGCAGCGGCTGGCGGTGGAGACGGCGGCCCGGCACCAGGTGATGCTCCTCACCGGAGGGCCGGGCACGGGCAAGACTACCTCCCTGAAAGGCATACTGTCCCTTTTTGAGAGCATGGGGCTGGAGACCGCCCTGGCCGCCCCCACAGGCCGGGCGGCCAAGCGGATGGGGGAGCTGTGCGGCGCCGAGGGGACCACCATCCACCGGCTCCTGGAGACCCACTTTGACCCCAAGACGGGCAGCCTGGTCTTCGCCCACAACGAGAGGGATCCTTTGAAGGTCGACGCAGTCATCGTGGATGAGACCTCGATGGTTGACATAATATTGATGGCGGCTCTCCTCTCCGGCCTGCGGGAGGACTGCCGGCTGGTACTGGTGGGGGACCCGGACCAGCTGCCCTCGGTGGGGGCGGGAAATCTGCTCTCCGACCTGATCCGCAGCGGGAGGGTACCCATGGTGCGGCTTACCGAGGTGTTCCGCCAGGCGGCCCAGAGCGCCATTATCCGCTCAGCCCACCAGGTGAACCAGGGGGTGGTCCCCGAACTGAAAAATGACAGCGGTCAGGACGTGTTTTTCCTCCGCCGCCCTGATCCCATCTCCGCCGAGGAGACCATCGTGGAGCTGGTGAGCCGGCGGCTGCCTGAGAACATGGGGATCCCGTCCCACCAGATCCAGGTGCTGTCCCCCACCCGGAAATATGACGGCGGTACCGCCAGCCTGAACCGGGCCATCCAGGCGGCGGTGAACCCGCCCACCGAGGGGAAGGGGGAGCGGAAATTCGGCCCCTATACCTTTCGCCAGGGGGACCGGGTCATGCAGGTAAAAAATAATTATGACATTATGTGGCGCTCCGCCGACGGCCTGGAGGCGGGCATGGGGGTCTTCAACGGGGACATCGGCCACATTCTGGAGGTGGATAACCGCCGGGAGCTCATCACCGTGGATTTTGAGGGCCGGCTGGTGGAGTACGTCCCCGATATGCTCTCTGAGCTGGAGCCGGCCTACGCCGTCACCGTACACAAATCCCAGGGCAGCGAGTACCGGGCGGTGATCCTGACGGCCCTGGACACCGCCCCCCGTCTCCTCACCAGGGGAGTCCTCTACACAGCTGTCACCCGGGCCCGGGAGCTGCTGGTCATCGTGGGGGACGAGGCGGTGGTGACCAGGATGACCGCCAACAACCGCCAGACCAAGCGGTATTCAGGACTAAGGTGGCGGCTGGCGGAAGCGGGGGAAAAGTAAAATGGCTGTTTCCAAGCTGTTCCTGGATCTCCTTTTCCCGCCCAAATGTCCCTTCTGCGGCAGGCTGCTGGAGAGGGGGGAGTTATTATGTCCCCGGTGCCAGCGGGACCTTCCCTGGCTGAGCGGCCGAGGGGCGGAGACCAAGGTGGAGCTGACAAAGGGCTGCGTGTCCGCCCTCCGGTATGAGGACAAGGTCCGCTCTGCCATTCACGGCTATAAATTCGGTGGGCGCAGCGCCCGGTGTAAGCCCTTTGGCCTGCTGGTCTCTCAGGCGGTGACCGACCACGGCTTTGCCGCCGACCTGATCTCCTGGCCCAGCCTGTCCAAAAGGCGGCTGCGGAAACGGGGCTATGACCAGGCCGAACTGCTGGCCCGGGAGGTGGGAAGCCGGCTGGGCCTGCCCGTTCTCCGTACCGTGGACAAGACGGATCGCCCCGCCCAGTCGGGGATCCAGGGGGAGGCCGCCCGCCGGGCCAACCTGCTGGGGGCCTATACCGCCGTACATCCGGAACAGTTTGCGGGCAAGACGGTGCTCCTCATTGACGACGTGGTGACCACGGGGGCCACTCTCTCCGAGTGCGCCAAGACTCTGCGCCTGGCCGGGGCGGAGGAGGTCCATTGCGCCACCCTTGCCAAGGCGGGGAGCTAAATTTACTTTTTTTCTCCATTTCCGTTGAAATGTGGAAGAAAAACCGCTATAATAAAAAGGTCTAAAATGGTAGCGTCTAAATCCACTGTGTTCCGGCAACAATAGCCGAAACGGAAAGATATATGAGGTGCTGATATGTTCAGTAAAGACATCGGGATCGATCTGGGGACCGCCTCCATCCTGGTCTACGTCAAGGGCAAGGGGGTCGTCCTGCGGGAGCCCTCCGTGGTGGCCATCGACAAGAATACGGGCAAGCTGCTGAAGGTGGGCACCGAGGCCCAGCAGATGCTGGGCCGTACCCCCGGCAATATCGTGGCCATACGCCCCCTGAGGGAGGGCGTGATCTCCGACTATGATATGACGGAGAAGATGCTTAAGGAGTTTGTCCGGAAGGTGACATCCTTCACCCTCTTCAAGCCCCGCCTGCTCATCTGCATCCCTTCCGGTATTACCGAGGTGGAGGAGCGGGCCGTAGTGGACGCGGGCATCCAGGCCGGCGCCCGCCGGGCCTTCCTTATCGAGGAGCCGGTGGCCGCCGCCATCGGCGCGGGCATCGACATCACCAAGCCTGACGGCCACATGGTGGTAGATATCGGCGGCGGCACCGCCGACATCGCCGTCATCTCCCTGGGCGGCGTGGTGGAGTCCGCCTCCATCAAGACCGCCGGCGATAAGTTTGACGAGGCCATCATCAAGTATATCCGCCGCCGCCACAACGTCCTCATTGGTGAGCGTACCGCCGAGGAGCTGAAAATGCAGATCGGCTGCGTCTTCCCCCCCGAGGAGGAGAAGAGTGTGGAGATCAAGGGCCGCAGCCTCATGACCGGCCTGCCTCAGGTCTTTACCGTCACCTCCAGTGAGATGATCGAGGCCTTTGAGGAGCCCTCTACCCGTATCCTGGAGGCCATCCATGGGGTGCTGGAGCGTACCCCCCCCGAACTGGTGGCCGACATCTCCAACAACGGCATCGTCATGACCGGCGGCGGCTCTCTGGTCCAGGGCTTTGACCGGCTCATCGAGTCCCACACAGGCATCGAGACCCATGTGGCCGACGACGCCATCTCCTGTGTGGCCTACGGCACGGGCAAGAGCTTGGAATCTCTGGACGCCATGCAGGACGGCACCATCAACCTGTCCCGCCGCAAGCAGCTCAACGCTTGAGAGCAGCGGGCGCGCCGCGCAGCATTGCTTCCCATGTAAGCCGCTTAACGCCGATACGGCGGAAAAGGTCCCGTCCGCCCAGCGGACGGGACCTTTTTGGACATCAGGCAGGAGGAATAGGTTCATGAGAGAAGAAAATGGCAGCAAGACCTTATCACACCATCTGTCCACCGCCCACTTAGGTTTGGCTCTGGTCTGCTTTGTCGCCTTTCTGGTGGTGGGGCTGGGAGCTTATTACCTGACCGTGGGAGAGTTTGTCACGGCGGAGCTGGCCGGGACCTACGCCCTGCTGTCCATAGTGGGGGCGGCGGGGGTGCTGCTGCGGCTGTGGTGGTTTGCAGTGCCCTACTATATCGGCTGTATTCTGGCGTGGATCTGCGGCAGCTATGTGGGGGCCTTGAAGGGGGAGTTTGCCCCCACTGCCGGGGCCATCACCGCCGGGTTTTTCATTGCCGTCTTTGCTCTGTTCGGCGTGGTCCTCCAGTGGCGCTCCCTGCGGAAAAAGCGCCTGCGCCGCAAGGAGGAGAAGGCTAGGGAGGAGATAAAAAGAGAGGCCGCGGCGGTCACTGCCGCCGCGGCCATGTCAGAACCGCCCGCAGAAGGGTCTGGAGAAGACGGACCCTCTGCCTGAGTTTTTTCAAAGCGCTCATTGCACCAGAGCCTCGCCCACCGTGTAGACGTCCCCCGCTCCCACCGTGAGGATCAGGTCCCCCGGCTGGGCCAGCTCCCGGAGCCGGGCAGTCAGGGCCTTCAGGGTGGGATAGTATTCACTGTGGGGGATCTGGGCGCAAAGGTCCCTGGAGGAGATGCCCAGGGTGTTGTCCTCCCGGGCGGCGTAGATCTCGGCCAGAAGGGTCATGTGGGGGATGGACAGCACCTCCACGAACTCCTGAAACAGGGCGCTGGTTCGGGAGTAGGTGTGGGGCTGGAAGGCGCAGATGACCCGCTTGTAGTCCAAGGCCATGGCGGTCTTCAGAAGGGCCTTCACCTCGTTGGGGTGGTGGGCGTAGTCGTCATACACGTCGGCGCCGTTGCATACGCCCTTTTTCTCAAACCGACGACCCGCCCCCCGGAACCCAGAAAGGCCCTTCTCCACCGCGGCAGCGGGGACCCCAAGAGAGATGGTGGCGGCGGCGGCGGCCAGCGCGTCCCGGACGTTGTGCTCCCCGGGGACCTGAAGTTCCGCATGGGCGAAGGCCTCGCCCTTGTAAACGATGTCAAACCGGGGCAGCCCCTTCTCAAAAGTGAGATTTTCGGCGTGGACGTCCCCCTCGGAAAGCCCGAAGGTGAGGATGGGCCGGGTCTCCCCTTTCAGAGTGACCATGGTGTTCTCGTCGTCCCGGTTGGCGATAATAAGTCCCGTCTTCTCCGGCACCAGGTCGGCAAAGGCCCGGAAGGAGTGCTCCACATCCTCCAGGTCCTTGAAAAAGTCCAGATGGTCCGCGTCCACGTTGAGGATGACGGCGATGGTGGGGAAGAAGGAGAGGAAAGAGTTGCAGTACTCACAGCTTTCTAGCACGATGGTGTCCCCATGACCCACCCGGTGGCCCGCTCCCAAAAGAGGCAGGGTGCCGCCGATCATCACCGTGGGGTCCAATCCCGCCGCCATGATGATGTGGGTGCACATGCTGGTGGTGGTGGTCTTCCCGTGGGTGCCCGAGACGCACAGAGCGTTCTTGTAGTGGCGCATGATGGCCCCCCAGGCCTGGGCCCGCTCAAAGACGGGGATGCCCCGGGTGTGGGCGCCGGAGATCTCGGGGTTGTCGTCGTGGGCGGCGGCGGTGCGGATGACCAGCTCCGCCTCCCCCAGGTTTTCGGCCTTCTGCCCGATATAGACCGGGATGCCGATGGACCGGAGGTGATCCACCGTGGCGCTCTGGCGGGAATCGGAGCCGGTGATGACCATGCCCATGCCGTGGAGGACCTCCGCCAGAGGGGCCATGGATACCCCGCCGATGCCCACCAGGTGAGCCCGTCTGCCGGGGATCAGGTAGGATGTAATATCCAAAGTTGCCATACAAAACACAACCTTTTTTCAGTCTTTGAGTTATTATAAAGCAGAGGGAAGAAATTGGCAAGGTAATTCTATACAAAACCTTTGGGAGATATACGAAAGGGGGAGAAAAATGACCTGGAAAGACCTGCCCCTGGGGCCGGCGGCCTGCCTGGAGGCACTGACAAAGGCGGGCTATGCCGCCTACCCCGTGGGGGGCTGTGTCCGGGACCTGCTGCTGGGCCGGGAGCCGGAGGACGTGGACCTGTGCACCTCCGCCCATCCGGAGGAGATCATGGCCCTCTTTCCCAAGGTTGTTCCCACAGGGCTTCTCCACGGCACGGTGACCGTCCCCACGGAGGACGGCAACGTGGAGATCACCACCTTCCGCCGGGAGGGGGGCTACGCCGATTCCCGTCACCCGGACGCGGTCTCCTTTGACGTGGGCCTCCGGGAGGACCTGTCCCGCCGGGACTTTACGGTGAACGCCATGGCCCTGGACCGGGAGGGGGAGGTCATCGACCCCTTCGGCGGCCGGGAGGACCTGAAGAAGCGGCTCATCCGCTGTGTGGGCGAGCCGGATAAACGCTTCTCCGAGGACGCCCTGCGGATGCTCCGGGCGGTCCGCTTTTCCGCCCAACTGGGCTTTGCGCTGGAGGAGAAGACCGCCAGGGCCTTGACCCGCAACGCCTTCCGGGTGGAAAAGGTGTCCCGGGAGCGGATCAAAGCGGAGATGGAGAAGACCCTTCTCTCCCCCCGGCCCCAGAGGATCGGACTCATGGTGGAGGCGGGGCTGCTGGACCACCTCCACCCGTTCCCCCGGGGGCTGGACTATTCCGGTCTGGAGGCCCTGCCCCCCGTGCGGGAGGACCGCTGGCGGGGCTTCTGCGCCCTCACCGGCTTCCCC
>CATKDV010000091.1:0-11626 GCA_949746985.1 uncultured Eubacteriales bacterium
ACGATACAGGACTTGAACCTGTGACCTCCCGCACGTCAAGCGGATGCTCATACCAGCTGAGCTAATCGTCCGAAAAGGCAAGAGTTATTATACCCAAATATCCCGCCCTTGTCAACTCTTTTTTCATCTGTGGCCTTTTTTTCATTTTTGCATAGAATAGAGGGAAAAGAGCAAAGGAGGAATCCCTATGAACGAGACCCCTACCGCCGCCTTGGATCAGGCCGCTTTTCAACGGGTCTGGCGGCGGGTAATGCCCCAGGACCGGGCGGATTGTCCCTTCACTTTGGAAGAACCCGGCCTGGCCCCTGCCGCAGCTCCCCAGCCGTTGGTCCGTACCGCCCTGGCTCCCGCCCCGGTCCAGGCTCCTCCGCCCCGGAGCGTACCCTGTCTGGGAGAGGCCAGCGCAGGAGAACTGCCCGCCTTGGAGGAGCGGATGACCCAGGCGGCTCAGGCGCAGCGGACCTATCGGGCGCTGGCACGGCGGACAGGACGGCGCGGAACCCTTTCCTCCCTTGCCGCCGAAAAGGAACGGCAGGTCCGGCGGTTGAAGGCCGTCTATTTCCTTATCTCCGGGCAGCGCTATGCTCCCGTCCCAGAGGTAGTCCCTCTGCCCAAAAATAGCGCGTCCGCCCTCCGGGAGCAGTTCCGATGGGAGCAAATGGAGGCGGCGGCCCTGATGGACGCCGCGCAGGTCGCCGCCGATCCCTGCCTGGGACAGCTCTACCGGGAGCTGGCGGAGGAAAACCGGAGGCACGCCGACCTTCTCCGCAGACAATTGGAGGGAGTTTAATATAAAACGGATGGTATTTTTCAGAGTAAGAAATACCATCCGTTTTTACATATTTATATTATCCGTCTCTTATCCGCCCGGGGTCCCCGGGACGCCGGACATGACCCGGCGGGGCAGGGCCGAATTGGCCGGGGTCCACAGGCATCCCTTCCGGATATTTTTTCGTCCGGTATAGCACCATCCGTCCCATAGAGCGCATATCCGTCTTGGCCGGGCCAGCTCTGTCCTCCACCGCATCCGGGAGCCGTCGGGTGCCGTCAGGGTCACCGCCACCGCCACCGGCTTCTCCCCCTCAGAGACTGTGATAGGAAGACTGATCCGTTCCCCTTCCTTCAGCCAGCGGGGGCTGCCGCTCTCCAGCCGCACCCCGTCCACCTCCCAGCTCAAGGTCCCGAAAAATTCCCCCTCCAGGCCGGTCAGCGTGGCGGTCAAATCGGCTTTGCCGCCGGTCCACAAAGGGGCTTGGGCGGTGATCTTTACCTCCATATCCTGAATAGCCTTGGCCCACTCCTCCTCCCGCTGCGCCCGGCAGGCAAACCCATACTCCAACAGCATTCCGCTCTCCTGCATCCGGGCGCTGTAACTAGTCGTGTTCATCACCACGGAGATGATCCGCCGTCCGTCCCGCTGGGCAGTCCCCGTAAAGCAGTACCCCGCGCCGTCGGTGGTCCCTGTCTTCAGGCCGTCGATCCCTTCGCAGGAGCCACTGGTAAGTAAGGTGTTGGTGGAGTGAAAGGTCCTTCCCTGAAACTGTGTACTGGGAAGGGAAGTATACTCCAGGATCTGGGGGTGATCCATAATGATCCGTTTTGCGATGTAAGCCATGGCCCGGGGCGTGACCGCATTTCCATTGTCCTGAAAGCCACAGGCATCGGAAAAATGGGCCTGGATCCCCCACTGTGCCGCCCTGTCATTCATCCGCTGGACAAAAGCCCCCTCGTCTCCGCCGCCGATATGCTCAGCCAGAACAATGACCGAGCCGTTGCAGGATTCCGTGACGATAAGACGAATAAGGTCATCCACCCGATATTCTTCCCCCGTCCGCAGCCGCTCCACCCCCGAAAAGTCCGGGTCATTGGAGATCCCGACAGCATATCGGCTGGCGGTGACATAGCCGTCCAGGGACAGGTTTCCGGCGGCGATCTCCTCAAAAACCAGATACAGGCTCATAAGCTTGGTCATGCTGGCGATGGGACGGGCCACATCGGCGTTTTTTTCATAGTAGACCTCATCGGTCTCAAAATCCACCACGATGGCCCCTGTCCCGTCGACCGAAGGAGCGGCTTGGGCCGCAGACGTCATGCCTGCCAGCACGATCCCCACCAACAGCAGACCGGCCAGCCGGCGGATCTTTTTCTTGCGGCACTGCCCCATTTTCGCCCCTCCCAAAACTTCTTTGGGGAAATTATACGCCTTTTTATTTCCTGTTTCAAGGAAAAAACGAGCTTTTCCCTCTCTTTTCGTCCCCACGCAAAAAGGGCCCCGGAGCATGAGCGCTCCGGGGCCCTTTTCCTTTTTACTTCAGCCGGCCTCCGCCGCCACAAGCCTGCCGGTGGTGGACAGATCTGTGGCTGACGGTTCCACATAGATCACGGCATTTTCTGTCAGTCCTACCGCCGCCAAGGCCTCGTCACAGACGCCGGGAGTCTCCGCCCCCAGGACATACACCCGGTCGGCATACTGGCCCAGCAGGGCGGCGGTCTGTCCGGAGAGGGCGCTGGTCCCGTCCAGCTCAGAGGCTGCCACCGCCACAGAGAGAAGGACGTTTTTCTCCTTCAGCGCCTCCTGGATCTCCCGGTAGAAAAGGTCTATCGCAGCGGTCAAGTTGGCAGGGTCGTATGCCTCCCCCACCTTAATATACTCCAAATGGCCCGTGGTGGGCCAGCCGGAGTTATCCAGCAAGATCTCGTCAAACCCCATATCCGCAAGTTCCACACAGACCCCGGTCACATACTGTCGGGCCTCCTGGACCGTGGGGTTCATCCATCGGGTGTCATCCCCGTCCCTCCAGTTGTAGCCGCTGTTGGTCTTTACCGCCAGAGAATTGTCCATTTTGGGCGTCAGGTTATCCTTAAAGCAGGATACCCGGGCAATGGTGTACAGTTCGGAACCGGTAATGGCCAAAATCTGTCCGTTCAAAGCCGGTTCGGCGGCAGAGGTCCCGGCAGAGATCGCCCGGGGCAGGGCGGACACATATCCAAGAGAGCCGTCATTGGCCTTCATGTTAAGCAGGGCCGCATTCCCCCCAGCCGCAGCCACCAGCCGTTGGGCGCTTCCCTCGGTCACCGCCGCCCGGAACAGGGACACAGGGGCCACGGCGGGGACCTCCCCCAAAACCGGCGTAGGTTCAGGGGTGGGGGTCGCGGCAGGTTCCGGCGTCACGATGACCAGGGGCTGGTTCTGGGTGGGAGGGGGCGGTTCGGCTGACTCCTGCTGCAAAAAGGGCAATTCCAGATGGGCCTGCCCGTCGTCGGTATAGACCATATACCTTTGAAGGAAGAAGAAGGCGGCTACCGCCAAAAGCAGGACCACCAGCAGGATCACGATCAAAACTGTCAGGGCCGTCTGCAGCTTGGTACGGCCCCGATAGGTATCGTACCCATAGGACGTCCTCATACTCTTCTCCCTCCTTTCCCGTTTTCTCGGGCACAAACTCCCGGAGGGATGGCCGCGTCCCTCCGGGTGATCGGGTATGTCCGGTCTTTTTACTCTTCTCCGTTGCTCAGCGCCCTGTCCAAAAGCTCCAGAGCATGGGCGATCTGCTCCCGCTCCTCCGGCTTCAGGGTATCCAAAAGGCCGCCGAAATACTCGTTGACTCCTGCTTTTGCCTTATTTCGAACCTCAATATACCTGTCCGTTGCCTCCACATAGATGACCCGGTGGTCCAGGTCGGAGCGGGTACGCCGGACAAGCTCCAAACGCTCCAGACGGTCCACGATACCCGAAATGGTGGAGTTGGCAGAACCCATCTTCTCCGCCAGCTTGCTGATGGGCATGGGGCCTTCCGCTCCAAGAACGCTGAGGGCCAGGGCCTGGGGGAAGGTGAGGTTTACTTTCCCAAAATGTTTCCGAAACTGCTGAGAAAGGTGCTGGCTTACCTGAATATAATTCATCAAGATCCGATCCATGTCGTACTCCTTTTCTTTCGCGGATTCATTTTGTTCTGTCACTCCGCTGAAGGGAGCATATCCCAAAATTCCATTTTCGTCAAGAACTCTCCGCAAAAATTCACAATTCTTTCAAAAAGTGGCGGGAATCCTCAACCTACCGCCGGAGTCTGCATCCGCTGGAGCATCACCGCCAAAGCGGCCCGGTTTGCGACCCCCTGAGGCTCCAGGGCGCCCAGGTCGTTCCCCTGAAGGATCCCCAATCCCACCGCGTGGCGCACTGCATCCTGGGCCCAGTCGGAAACGGTCTCCGCGTCCTTGAAAAGGCCCAGAGCCCCTGCGGCAAGCGGCTCTCCCTTGTAGGCGGCGTACCGGTACAGGAAGCAGGCAAGCTGCTCCCGGGTCACCGGATCCCGACCTCCGAAGGTGCCGTCGGCATAGCCGGAGGCCACCCCCGTCCCCTTGGCCCAAGCGGCCTGGACCCCATACCAGTCCTCCTCCGCATCAGGAAAAGGCTCCTCCACCGACGCTTCAGGCGAGCCTTCCAGCCGCCAAAGGACCGTGATGACCGTGGCCCGGGTCACCGGCTCGTAGGGACCGAACACCCCTCCCTCCAGGCCGGTCATAATCCCCTCCTCGGTCAAGACGTCCACCGCGTCTACAAACCATTCATCCCCGGCAATATCAGGATAACTCACGTCGGCCCGGGCCGGGAGGGGCAGCAGGCACAGGGCACACAACAGGGCGATCCATCTCTTTTTCATGGGGCCACCTCATTTCCAGGGTTCTTTCTGAGCGCGATCATAACAGAAAATTTTTACGATTGTTTGAAGTTGGGAAAGTTTTTACAGGATAGGCGTCAAGTTCTCGCCATCCCACCGCAGCAGCTTCGCCGTCATGGCCTCCAGCCGGAAGCGGCCGTCCTCCGGCCCCTCCAAAACCATGGAATGCTCTCCGGCGTTGACCGCCGCGATCACCGTCTCCCCCGCCCAGGTCCGGGCAAAGGAAAAGGCGCGGCCCCGGCAGGTGAGCCATTCCAGGCTCCCCTTTCGAAGGGGTAGCAGCTCCTTGCGCGCCCGTCCCAAAGCGGTGAACCAGCTCAGCAGCTCCCGGTCCTCCGCCCCCCAGGGGAAGGTACGGCGGTTGAAGGGATCCTCAAAGCCCTCCATGCCGGCCTCGTCCCCATAATAGACCGTGGGTGAGCCGGGAAGAGCATACAGCAGCAAACTGCCCAGCTTGAGCCTTGCCACCGCCAAAGCCCTCTGGTCATGGCTTAACCGGTGGGCGCAGCGCCAATCCCGGGACGTGTCCCCCTTCCGGTCGCTGCCCTCCCCTAAAAGAGTGAGGATACGGGGGGTATCATGAGTCCCCAGAGAGTTCATCCCAGAGTGGAAAGCCCAGTGGGGATAATTCTGCCGCTGTCTTTCGACGGTCTCCCGGAACCAGCTGCCGTCCTCCCCCAAAAGGAAGCCCAGGATCCCGTTGCGCACAGGGTAGTTCATCACGCCGTCACAGTGTCCGCCCAGGACGTGCTTTCGCCGGACCGAGTAGGCGATCTTATTGGACGCGTCCTCCCAGACCTCGCCGATAATGACCGCGTCGGGCTTCTCCGCCCGGGCGGCCTGGTGAATGGCATGGACCACAAAATCGGGCAGCTCGTCGGCCACGTCCAGCCGCCAGCCGTCAGCCCCCGCCCGGAGCCAGGAGCGGATGATCCCATTTTCTCCGGTGATATATTCCAGCCACCCTCTGCTCTCTTTGTTGGTGGTGGGCAGGGAATAGATCCCCCACCAGGAGGTATATTGGTGGGGCCAATTCTGGAAGCAAAACCAGTCGGCATAGGGGGAATCGTGGCTCTGGGCCGCTCCCAGGCCGGAATAGAAGCCGTCGCCGTTAAAGTATTTGGAGACAAAGCCCGTATGGTTGAACACTCCGTCCAGCATCACATGGATCCCCAGTTGGTGGGCCTTTTTACATAGACGGGTAAAATCCTCTTTTGTTCCCAACATAGGGTCGATCTTTTCATAATCTGAGGCGCCGTAGCGGTGATTTTCCGGCCCCTCGAAGATGGGACAGAGATAGATGGTCTCCACCCCCAGGCTCTGAAGGTAGGGCAGTTTTTCCTCGATGCCGGGAAGGCTGCCGCCAAAAAAATCCCGGTTCCGGATCTCCCCATGTTCGTCGGGGAGATAGACCGGGTCCTCCCCCCAGTCCTGGTGGACCCACCGACCTCCCACCATTCCGGCGGGATCGGGGACAGTCAGCCGGCAAAAGCGGTCGGGAAAGATCTGGTAGGTGACCCCCTCCCCAAACCAGGATGGCACGCTCTCCGCTCCATCATAGACGGTGAGCTGGTATTCCCCAGTCTCCTCCACGCTGCCGTCAAAGCGCTCCAGGCGAAGGGTATACCAGATAAGGCCCACGTAATCCCCCAGCTCCAAGGTGGCGGAAAACAGGTCCCGATCTCCGTCCAGCCCCGCCCAGGGAAGCTCCAGTTCGGTCACAGTATCCCCGGCAAACTCCCACCGGACTGTGAGGATCCCCCGTTTGAACGCCTCCTGCCGCCTGGGACGGAGGGTAAAGCGTACCCCGGTCCCCGAGGGGACCGCGCCGTAGGGAGATTTGTATTTCAGGTCCGAGGGGTCGAACCAAAACTGTGTTTCGGATGTCTGCAAGGGTATCCCTCTTTCTGCTTGGGGATTCCGGCTCCCCCCCCGGGGAAAGCCGTTTACCTGATCATGGTATTTTCCACCACCGGGGCGGAGATCGTATCCTTGGAGGAGAAATAGTATTCCAGGATCTCCGCCGCGATCCCTGCCACCAGGGATCCCGAGCCGCCCCGCTCCACCACGATGGAAAGGGCGATCTCCGGATCGTCATAAGGGGCGAAGGCCACCAGGATGGCGTTGGCCTCACTGTCCCGCGCCACCTGGGCCGTACCGGTCTTAACGCCCACCTTGACTCCCAGATCCTGAAAATAGGAGGCCACCGAGCCCTCTGAGCCCACCATGCCCATACCCTTCTTCACCGCTTCGATGTTGGCCTCATCCAGGCCGAGTTGGTCCCGGATCTCAGGCTCATACTCGCTGACTACCTGGGAAAAATCACTGGATTTCACCGTCTTCAAAAGGTGAGCCCTGTAGTGGTCCCCTCCATTGACCAGGGTGGCTACATAGTTGGCAAGCTGGATGGGGGTCACCTGGGTGTTTCCCTGGCCGATGGCGGCATACATCGTCTCTCCCTCATACCAGGTCTGGTTGTGGCGCTTGCTGGATTCGGGGCCGGCCACCTCCCCTTCCGCCTCATAAAGTTCCAGTCCCGTGGTCCGGCCCAGACCGAACCGGGCGGCATACTCGTCCAGCTTTTCAATGCCCAGGCGCAGGCCCGTCTCATAAAAATAGATGTTGCAGGAATCCCGGATGGCCTCGGACACGTTGACATAGCCGTGGGTCCGGCCATACTGGCGGTAGACCCAGCACTGGGGCTGGTCCTCAATGCGCTCATAATGCTTATAGCGGCCCGTATCCTCGATCTTTTCGGTCCGGGTGATGACCCCCTCCTCCAGGGCGCCTGCCGCCACCGCCATCTTAAAGGTGGAGCCCGGCGCATAGAGCCCTTGCAGGGCCTTGTTGTGAAGCGGCTCCAGAGGATCGTAGAGAAGTTCGTTATATTTCGAGTAGTACTCCGCCGGATCGTAGCTGGGAAAAGAAGCCGAGGCCAGCACGCCTCCCGTCATGTCCATCACCACACAAGCGGCTTTCTGGCTCTCTGCGGTCATGCCGGGGACATGGCGGCGGAGGGATTCCTCCACCACCTCCTGAAGCTTGATATCCACTGTCAGCATGGGGTTGTTTCCGGGCTTAGGGGTTTGCGGCTCGCCGGTCTCCGGGTCGATGTGCCAGCTTTCACTAACGATCTTGCCCGACTGGTTATATTCCACATCCTTTACCCCGGACGTGCCCCGCAGGACCTCCTCAAAGGCCTGCTCCACCCCGTCCTTCCCCACGATATCGTTCATGGAGTAGCCTTTTTCCTGATAGTATTCCCACTCCTCCTGATAGATGGAGCCGACCTGCCCCAAAAGGTGGGCGGCATACTTGGTATTGTACTCCCGGACGGTGGCCGTGTCGATCTTTACCCCGGTAAGCCGCCGTTCCTTGACCACCGTGATAAACGCAATGTCCACATCCTGGGCAAACACATAACTGCTGTAGGAGATATCCCGGGACCGGAGAGCCAGCTCGCACAAAACGCCCACCAGCTCCCGCCCCTCCTTCTGCCCTACGCTCTCATCCACCTCGAACCAGGTCCGCAGGGCCGTGACAAGCTCGGCGGCGGAGGGATTCTCGGGCAGGTCCTTCAGCTTCAGGGAAGCCACCAGCCTGGCCAGCTGGGTATCCCTGCGTTTCTCGCCGCCCTCCTCGTCCACCGTCACCACCGCAAAGGGGCTTTCTACAGTATACTGGAAGGGCAGCTCCCGGGTGACGGGCAGAGTATCGTTCCACTCCACTCCCTGCTCCCGGCAGACCTTCAAAAGGGCCAGCACCGTCTCGTTCCGCTCCTTGGGCGTACCCATCATCTTTGTGTCCAACGTCACCTGATAGGTGGCCCGGTTGGACACCAGGACCCGGCCATAACGGTCCAGGATCTCTCCCCGGGCAGCCTGGACCGTCTCGGTATCCGCGATCTTCCGGGTGGACTGCTCCAGATAATAGCTGCCATGCACCACCTGCAAGTCAAAAAGCACCCACAGCAGCAGGGCAAAAGTCACCGCCAGCATGACCAGCATGGCCCGGGAGCGCAAATGAAACCGTTTTCTGTCCATTTCCCGCCCCCCTTACAGCACTGTAGCCTTGGGCACCCGGCGGAAGACCCACCGGAAAATCAAATACACCAGAGGGACAAAGCAAATACTCCACAGGATCTCCCTGCCCGCCAGCTCCAGCATCGCCCTCAGCGGAGCCGTCCCCATCAGCAGCCGCACAGCGACGCGAAGGGCGTCCATGGCCACCAGGGCCAGCGCCGAACAGAGAAAGCACCCGATCAGGTCTTGCCGCAGCACATACTGGGCCAGAAGTCCCGCCCCCAGCCCCAGCAGGGCCATGACAAAGATCATCGCTCCAGGCGCCCCGGGGTCCATCGCGTCAAAGAGAAGTCCCACCGCCAGCCCAAAGCCGGCGCCGGCGGTCGCTCCCTCCAGCGTAGCTACCGCCACGGCGCACAGGGGCAGCAGCATGGGCTTCACGCCAAAAAGAGGATAGCGGCTCAAAAGATAGGCCTCCAAAAACCAGACCGGCAGAAGGGCCAGGGCGTAAGCCAGCCATTTTATAGTGAAATCTTTGGTGGTCACCCCGGGTCCCTCCTCTCACTCCACCACGTCAAAGTCCTTGATCACGAACACCTGCTCCAGCGCTTCCAGATCTGCGGCTGGAGCCAGGACCGCATAGTCGCTCATACCGCCCTCGTCAGAGCGGACCTGCTCCACATATCCCACCAGGATCCCGGAGGGATAGACGGCCGTTCCTCCCGACATAAGTCCCGAAGTCAAAACAGGGTCCCCCGCCAATAGCTGGGTCCCCTCGGGAAGGTAGCTCAGCTTCAGCTTCCCCTGGCCCATCAGGGCAAAATCCCCCTCCACTATGGCGGCGCCGTCGGTCCGGGCGATCAACCCGCCCATCTCCAGATCCACATCCACCACAGTGATGAGGCTGGACCAGTTCAGCCCCACCTCGGAGATCACTCCCACCAGATTGCCGTATTGGTCGATGACGCAGTCTCCCGGGTCCACCCCGGCGGCGGAGCCCTTGCTGATGGTCAGGGTGGAAGCCCAGTTGGAGCTTCCCCGGGCGGTGACGGTAGCGGGCTCGGTGTGAAGCTCGGTGTGCTTCTGCTGGAAGCCCAGCAGGTCCCGCAGCCGCTCATTCTCCCGGCTGGCGGCCTCTCCCTCCCGGGCCTCGGCCCGGAGCTGGGCGTTCTCCTGCCGGAGCTCCTCCAGCTCCTGCTCCATCTGCTCCCGCTCAAAGGCGTCGGAATAGAGGCCCTCCGTCCACTCCACCAGGCTGTGGATCCCGTTGCGAAAGGGGGTGGATACCACCCCCGCCAGGTTGGCAAAGGGATTGGCAATGCCGCCGAAGGTAAAGGACAGCACTGCGGCGATCAAAGATAAAAGGAGGGCAATGATAAGGATCAGTATTCCATTTTGTTTGAGAAAATCTTTCAACCTATTCTCTCCCCACGGTCAAACCGGTTTTTTACATGAAAGGCAAGTGATCCCAAACTGCTTCAACACCTGCCCCAGCAGGCATACCGGAAGGCCCATCACATTGAAATAGTCTCCCCGGATACCCTCCACCAAAAGAGAGCCAAAGCCTTGGATCCCATAGGCTCCCGCCTTGTCCATAGGCTCTCCGGTGGCAACGTAGGCGGCGATCTCCTCCCCGGCCAGGGGCCGGAAGGTCACCTCGGTCCGCTCACTGCGGGTGACCGCCTGGTCCCCCCGGCAGACGGTAAAGCCGGTATAGACCTCATGGGTCCGGCCGGCCAGCTCCCCCAGCATCCGCCGGGCGTCCGCCTCATGGACTGGTTTCCCCAGGATCTCCCCGTTCCATACCACCACGGTATCGGCGGCAATGACCACAGTCTCCGGTCCCACCTGGGCCGCCACCGCCCCGGCCTTTTCGGCGGAGATGGCCTCCACCAGCTTGTCCGGCGGCAGGGAACGGTCCATGTGCTCATCAATATCCGGGATGATGATGCGAAAATCAAGTCCCATCTGTCCCAGCAGCTCCCTGCGGCGGGGGGACTGGGACGCCAAGACCACATCCATCTCAGCTTCTCCCCGTGGATCCGAATCCGCCCGTCCCCCGCTCCGTCTCGTCCAGCTCCTCCACAACGCTGACCCGGGCCTGGGTAACGGGCATGATGACAAGCTGGGCCACCCGCTCGCCAGGCTCTATGGTATAGTCCTCTTTGGAGGAGTTGAGAAGACCCACCACGATCTCCCCCCGGTAGTCGCTGTCAATGACCCCCACACAGTTGGCGGGCGCCAGGCCGTGCTTGATGGCAAGGCCCGACCGGGCGTAGACCAGGGCCACCCACTCCGGCCCCGGCAGGGCGATGGCAAGGCCCGTGGGGATCATGCCCCGCTCCCCGGCGGGGATGGTCACAGGTTCGTCGATACAGGCCCGCAGGTCCATGCCTGCGGAACCGGGGGTGGCATAGGCGGGGAAGGGGATCTCCTTCCCGATCTTGGGTGAGAGGGCCTTGATTCGCAGTTCCATGCTCATATGTTATACCTCTTTTCAAACACAGCGTCATGATTGAAATGAAAGGAAACTGTATGGCGTCGGGCAAAGCCGGACCGTTTCCAAAGCAACCGCCTTCGGCGACAACAGATCAAACCGCTTTTTCCCTTTTCCTTTACTCTACTCCCCGGTAGTAAAGCCCCCTGGTAAACTCGGCGGGGGACCACTGGCTTTCCCCCCGGTACCGCTCCAAGGCCTGGGCGCATTCCCAGGGGTTTTCGGTGGTAAAGAGAAGTCTCGCGTAAGTAAGCCCTACCCGTTTCCAATCGGGCTTGTCCGCCAAAAAGAGTTTTTTGCTGTTCAGTATCTCATTCCGGCAGCCGGGAGCCTTGACCACAGGGAACCGCTCCCCCTTGCGGTCGGTGAGAATGTTGTCCCCCTCGCAGGAGCACTGGCCTGTGCGGTTTTTGATGATGCAGTTCTCC